>CAMWZE010000019.1 GCA_947178685.1 uncultured Porphyromonadaceae bacterium | reverse complement strand
TCGGGATCTAATCTTGAGGCTCACAGTTTCACATATATCACATCTACCGAGATCGGCAATAATCTCTTATTCCGTCATGGCGATGTCACTTTCGGAATAGAAATATGTGAGGATCTATGGGTACCGATCCCTCCGAGCAGCGGATTGTGTAAGGCGGGAGCGCAGCTCATATTTAATCTGTCGGCTTCAGATGAACTGATCGGAAAACATGATTATCTGAGGAAGCTTATATCCCAGCAGTCTGCGAGGTGCCGTTGTGGATATATATACGCATCGGCCGGTTGGGGAGAGTCAACCACCGACCTTGTTTTTGCCGGAAATGCCATTATCGCTGAAGACGGCGCGTTGGTTGAACCGGAGAAACGCTTTTTTACAGAGCCTACTCTGATGATAAAAGATATCGATGTTGAGAAATTGGCGGCAGACAGAGCCCGTTTCTCCACATTCTTCGATGGGGTGGACAATGAGAAAAAATATGTTCATGTCAGGTCGAATCAGTTTCATGACTTTATGACCAACGGTATGGAAGAAGCCGGCATAACTGATGACGAGGATTTTCTTGAATTCAATGCCAATGGTAGCCGACGTTATCCCGACGAAAGGAAGAGAAGAGTTCCTGATCCTCAACTTATGAATGTACGGATTGATCCACATCCGTTTGTTCCTCATGATGAACATAAGCTCAATGAACACTGCGAGGAGATAATCAACATTCAGGCACGAGGCCTTATGCAACGTCTGCATGCCATTAACTGCAGCAACGCTGTAATCGGTATTTCAGGAGGCCTTGACTCAACTTTGGCTCTTCTTGTCACGGTGAAGGCTTTTGATCTGTTGGGTCTCGACCGTAAGGGTATATATGGCATCACAATGCCGGGCATGGCCACCACAAGCCGCACTCACAGTAATGCTGTGGGGCTTATGGAGGAACTCGGAGTCACCTCCCTTGAGATACCTATAGGCAAAGCGGTGGCGCAGCATTTCAGCGACATAGGTCAGGATCCGAACCTTTATGATATCACATATGAAAATTCCCAGGCCCGTGAGCGCACTCAGATTCTTATGGACTATTCTAACAAAGTGAACGGAATAGTTATCGGAACAGGTGATATGTCGGAACTTGCCTTGGGGTGGTGTACTTACAACGGCGACCATATGTCGATGTATGGGGTAAATGCCTCCGTCCCGAAGACACTGGTACGTCACCTTGTAAAATGGTTCGCTACAGAGTTCAGTGAGCGCACACGTGAGATATTGCTCGATATTGTCGACACGCCGATCAGCCCGGAATTAGTTCCCTCCGGAGAGGATAAGATAGGACAAGTGACAGAGGATTTCGTCGGACCTTATGAGTTGCATGATTTCTTCATGTATCATCTTCTCCGAAATGCCTTCTCTCCGCGCAAGATATTCATGCTGGCCCGGAAAGCTTTCAAGGGAGTATATGATCCGGCCACTATTCTGAAGTGGCTCCGTAAGTTCTACTGGCGTTTCTTCTCTCAGCAGTTCAAGCGCAGTTGTATGCCCGACGGCCCGAAAGTGGGTAGTGTGAATCTCTCGCCTCGCGGCGATTGGCGCATGCCTTCCGACGCATCTGTGCAAATCTGGATAAAGGAGGTAGACACAATTCTAATAAAATAATCGAAAATGACTTTTGAAGAAGATATTAAAGAGGCCGTGGCTGTGTTGAAAAGGGGAGGGGTTATACTTTACCCCACCGACACAGTGTGGGGGCTTGGCTGTGACGCCACCAACCCCGAAGCGGTGAAAAAGATATACGAACTGAAGCGTCGGGCTGAAAGCAAATCGATGCTTGTGCTCGTGGATAGTGAGGCCATGCTCGACCGTACAGTCAAGGATATACCGGAAGTGACCTGGGAACTTATTGAGGCGGCGGTTGACCCGTTGACAATAATATTTGACCATCCGGTCGGTGTGGCGCCAAACTTGCTCGCGGAAGACGGGTCATTGGGTATCCGGATTACATCTGAGCGCTATAGTCGTGAGCTATGCAGAAGACTGCGTCGTCCTGTGGTCTCAACCTCAGCTAATATTAGCGGAGAGAAAGCACCGGCCGTGTTTTCCAAAATATCCGATGAGGTCAAGAAGGGTTGTGACTATGTGGCTGAATACCGACGCGATGACAATGCGCCTCATAAGCCGAGCAATATAATTAAGCTTGGTGACGGTGGACTGATCAAGGTTATCAGATAATGGAGGTTAAACCACTTCGACTGATAGCTGATAAAATTCTTTAAGGATATAAAATTGTGAAGAGATTGTCTCCTGTTAAGCAACGTTGGAAATATGTGGCATGCGATTATGCCACAAGCTTCGTTGCATTCTTCCTCTTCAATATATGGAGGTGTATCCTTCTTCACGGCGACAATGATGTGTGGAGGTTTGTCTTCTCCTCTAAGCTCTTGACTGAGGAGCTGACTGTGCCTTTGGGTATGCTCGGCATATATTGGTTGTCGGGTTACTATAACCAGCCTTTCGGAAAGTCGAGGCTGCAGGAGCTTGTAACCACGTTCTTCTCATCGCTAATCAACACCGGCATTATCTATTTCGTGTTGTTGATTAATGACCAGACAGGGGAACGAATCATTAACTATGAGCTCTTGGGCGGCCTTGAATCGCTCATGTTTATTGTGCCCTACATTGGGCGTATGGTGCTCACCTCTATAGCTACCAAGCATTTCCGCGCACATCAATGGGAGTTCCGCACCCTGATCGTCGGTACTTCTAAAGCTGCCCGCGACACGGCAAGGCGCCTTACCCGTGGACCCTCACGCACCGGTGTGAAAATCATAGGATTCCTCTCTACTCCGGGCGAGGAGCTCGATGAGGATATGGAGTCGGTTTTCCCGCTTGACGAGGTGGAGGCACTTTGCCGTGAGGAGAAGATAGACCAGATTGTAATTGCAGGTGCCTGCTATGAGGAGGAGAAAGTGATGCAGATATTGTATAAGTTATATTATCTCGGCATACCGGTTAAGATAGCTCCCGACACATTTTCTTATGTGACATCCGCCATCCGGCTTCAGGATATCTACGGAGAGCCTTATGTAGACCTTACTTCCCCTTCTCTCAGCGAGTCAAGCAAGAATGTAAAGCGTTTTATGGACGTGGTCTTCTCTGCTTTGATTCTGCTGCTTCTCTCTCCACTCTATCTGTTGTTGGCAGTCATGGTGAAGATTGACTCGAAGGGTCCGGTGATCTATTCACAGGAGAGGATTGGACGGAAGCAGAAACCCTTCAGAATATATAAGTTCCGCACCATGCGTACCGATGCGGAAAGCAGTGGTCCACGGTTGTCGGAAGAAAATGACCCGAGGGTAACCCATGTGGGAAGGGTGTTGCGAAAATACAGGCTCGATGAACTTCCACAGTTTTGGAATGTGCTGAAAGGGGAGATGTCGATTGTCGGGCCTCGTCCGGAACGCCGGTTTTTTATAGATCAGATTATGCGTTGCGCTCCATATCATGCGTTGGTATATCAGGTGAGGCCCGGTATCACTTCCTGGGGTATGGTGAAATATGGCTATGCCTCATCTGTAGATCAGATGGTGGAACGCACACACTACGACCTGATCTATATCTCCAACATGTCGCTCTACGTCGATTTGAAGATATTGATTTATACCGTTAAGACAGTTGTCACCGGTAAAGGCCTCTGATTTGATCCATATATGCCGAAAGGGTGTGGTTTATACACGCCTGAAGGCAAAATGAGACGGGGAAGGAGGATATTTGTAAAAGGTAAAAAAGAATAAATGGCATATAAAGAGACACATAATAGGTTTACAGAACTCTGGCTTTGGTTTGTGAGCTGGAGAGAACGGCATATCAAGGAGCGCAATTTCGTGATTATCCTTGCCTTGGTGGTGGGGGTGTTCTGCGGTTTTGCAGCCCAGCTGCTGAAATATCTGATTCATCTTATCTCCGGCTTGCTCACCTCTCATCTGAGCATAACCGGTGCAAACTATTTGTTTCTTGTGTATCCGATGGTGGGCATCATCCTTGTCACCCTCTTTGTGAGATATGTCGTCAAAGACAATATCTCGCATGGTGTCACCAGGGTGCTCTATGCAATATCCCGTCGTAAGTCGAGACTCAAGAAGCGTAATATCTATTCATCACTTGTGGCCTCATCCGTCACAATCGGTTTCGGTGGCTCAGTGGGAGCGGAGGGTCCGATCGTGTTCACCGGGGCGGCGATCGGCTCCAATATCGGTCAGGCATTCCGTCTCTCGCCGCGAATCCTCATGCTCCTTGTGGGATGTGGTGCGGCCGCCGGTATCGCAGGTATATTCCGTGCCCCGATTGCCGGAATGCTTTTCACCCTTGAGGTGCTTATGATCGATCTTACCGGCACCACTGTGATGCCGCTCCTTATCTCCTCGATCACGGGAGCTACTGTGGCTTATGTGCTGGAGGGCTACAATGCCGAGTTCTTTTTCGCCCAAAGCGAGCCTTTCAAGGTAAGCAAGATTCCATATGCCGCTTTGTTGGGTATTGTGAGTGGTTTCGCGTCGCTCTATTTCACGCGGGCTATGTTTATGATGGAGTCGATGTTTGGAAAGATCGACCGTAAATGGATTAAGATAGCCACTGGCGGTGTAATACTTGCATTACTCATACTTTTGTTGCCACCACTTTACGGTGAGGGATACGGCACAATCAACACCCTTCTCGAGGGCGACTACTCGAAGGTGCTCGACGGCACATTCTTTTATGTTGACCGCGACAATGTGTGGTTCATAGCGGCCTTTATCGGAGCTGTGATACTCACCAAAGTGTTTGCCACGAGTGCAACGAACGGTGCCGGTGGTGTGGGTGGCACGTTCGCACCCTCGCTATTCATGGGTGCGTTGGTGGGGTTCCTGTTTGCTTTCATCCTCAACAATATCTTCGAGGGAGGGGTGGGTATATCCAACAAGAACTTCACGCTCTTGGGTATGGCCGGCGTGATGAGCGGCGTGATGCATGCCCCTTTGATGGCAATCTTCCTTACTGCGGAGATGACTGGAGGATACGATCTGTTCCTTCCTCTGCTGATTGTCTCCACGCTGTCCTACATGACTATACGTATCTTCGAACCATACAGCATCTACACAATGCGTCTTGCCAAACAGGGCGACTTGCTGACGCATGAAAAAGACAAGGCAGTGCTCACTCTCCTGAAGATTGACAGCGTGATAGAGCGCGACTTCAAGACCGTAAGTCCGAAAATGAATCTGAAGGAGGTGGTGGATATCATAGCCACATCAAACCGTAATCTCTTCCCGGTGACGGAGGAAGACGGTACGCTGGTGGGCGTGGTGTTGCTTGATGATATCCGTAACATCATGTTCCGCCCCGATCTTTACAAGAAGATGCACGTCACGCGCTTCATGTCGATGCCTCCGGCTCGGATAGATGTTAAGATGCCTATGGAGGAGGTCATGAGGATGTTTGACAAGACCAACGCCTGGAATCTTCCGGTGGTTGACGATGGCAAATATGTAGGTTTCGTCTCAAAATCAAAGATTTTCAATTCTTATCGTCGTGTGCTCCGCCATTATTGCGATGAATGACGGAATTCAATGATTAAAAAATATGGACAAACAAGATAAAAAACTAAAGATAGTATTTTTCGGTACTCCGGAATTTGCCGTCGCGAGTCTCGATCGTCTCGTGAAGGATGGACGCGACATTGCCGCCGTGGTGACAATGCCCGATAAGATTGCGGGTCGTGGCCATAAACTCATTCAGAGCGATGTGAAGAGGTATGCAGTAGAGCATGGACTTCGGGTTCTTCAGCCTGAGAAACTTAAGGCACCTGAATTTGTAGATGAACTGCGGGCCATAGAGGCCGATCTCTTCATTGTGATTGCCTTCAGGATGCTGCCGGAAGTAGTATGGAGTATGCCTCCGTTGGGCACATTCAATCTCCATGCCTCACTTCTTCCCCGCTACCGTGGAGCGGCTCCGTTAAACTGGGCGGTGATAAACGGTGATACCGAAACCGGTGTCACAACTTTCTTCCTTAAGCATGAGATAGACACCGGCGACATCATCGAACAGCGTAAGGTGGAGATCCGTCCCACCGATAATGTCGGCGATGTGCATGACCGGCTTATGGAACTTGGTGCCGATATGGTGGCCCATACAGTGGCTGAGATTGAGACAGGTAATGTTATTGCTCAGCCTCAACCGGAGGGTGAATTCATCCCTGCTCCCAAGATATTTAAGGAGACATGCCGTATCGACTGGCGCAAACCGGCCGTTGAGATCCACAACCTTGTGAGAGGCCTTTCCCCTTATCCCGCCGCATGGTGTGAGATTGAGGAGGTCCGCACCATGGGAAAATATTCTGATGTGAAGATCTATACCACGGCTTTGACAGATGAGGCTGGTGCTGACATGCATCCCGGAGAGGTACGCTTGCAGAAAGACCGTCTTTTCGTCAAGACGGGAGATGCTCTTCTTGAGATTCTTTCCCTCCAACCGGCCGGAAAGAAGCGGATGGACACCTCAGCGTTCCTACGTGGATACACCCCGGCTCTTTTCCGATAAAAGGAAATGAGAGTCAATGTGATACCCGACTTTGACAAGTGCTTTTAAAATATTTATTTAACAATCAGTAATAAGCATATGGAGAAAATGATGGATACCGATAAACGCTTCTGCTCCATACTCTTCGACGTGATGGTAGGCAAGGGTGTGAAAGATGTGGTCTGTTCTCCGGGTTCGCGCAACGCGCCGTTGCTGATAGCCGCGGCCACACGCGAAGAAATACGGAAGCATGTGGTGATTGACGAGAGGAGCGCGGCATTCATGGCTCTCGGCATGGCTATAGTGAGCCGTAATCCCGTGGCCCTGGTCTGCACCTCAGGCACAGCGTTGCTCAACTATGGCCCCGCCATTGCTGAGGCATTCTATCAGTCGGTTCCGCTGATTGTGATTTCGGCTGATCGTCCCGAGCAATGGATAGATCAAGACGATTCCCAGACACTCCGGCAGTTTGAGACTTTCTCCAATTTCGTAAAGAGAAGTTATCAGCTTCCTGCTTTGGGCAACGATGATAAAGAGATGCAATGGTATGCCAACCGTATCGTAAACGACGCTATGATAGAGGCTACATCACGGCGTAGGGGACCGGTGCATATAAATGTGCAACTTGGAAATCCATTGTCGGGAAAGGCTCCGCGCAGCACGGAGGCTACCAGATTAATCGACTTTGTAGGGGGGGATGCCATCGGTAACAAGGAGATTGTGAGAGAGCTTGCCATGAAGATGGGTGCCTCGAAAATTCTGCTTGTGGCCGGTTTCCTTCCCCCGGATTCACGTCTGCACAGGGCGGTGGGGGAGATTTGTGCCTTGCCCAATGTCGTGGCTATGACCGAGACCTTGTCGAATCTGCATCTTCATGGCGACACCACAGCCATCGACTCCGTGCTCACTGCTTATTCTGATGATGTGCTTGATGCTGAGGCTCCCGATCTGGTGATCTCTTTAGGCGGTTCATTGGTTTCCCGAAAGCTGAAGGAATATTTGCGTAGAAATGCCGCAGATTGTGAGCATTGGGCCTTGGGATGGAACCATACGACTTCCGATTGTTTCATGTCGCTCACCAAAAGGATAGAGGTCGATCCCGGCAGGCTGCTTCATCAACTGGCTTCGGTGTTGCGACGCACTCCGATACTGACTACGGTTTGCGATTATTCTGCCGTCTGGAAGCGTATGCGGACGCGGGCTGTGCAGTCTAAATCAGCTTACGTGGCAAGTGTGGATTGGAGCGATCTCAAGGCCTTTGACATTATTTTGAAGAGTTTGCCTCAGGATGTGAATCTTTTCCTTTCCAACGGCACTGCGGTAAGGTATGCCCAGCTTCTCGGTTTACGTCTTCCCCACGCGAGCTATTGCAACAGAGGGGTGTCAGGTATCGATGGAAGTGTCTCCACTGCCATCGGAGGAGCCAAAATGTATAAAGGACGCACCGTAATTGTGACAGGTGATATGTCGATGGCTTACGATCTCAATGCTCTCTCGTTGCCCGACATTCCTGATGATATGGTGATAATGGTGATCGACAATGCCGGGGGAGGGATATTCCGCTTCATCCCCACAACGTCAGCTCTGGAGGAACGCGAGGAATATTTCTGTGCTCCTCCCAAACTTCCGTTGGCGGCTCTTGCTCCGGCTTATGGTTTCTCTTACCATGAAGCCACGGATATTGCCACTCTCGAGAGTGCATTGTCGGTTCTCTTCCCACTCTCAAAGGCTGACACGGCAGTTAAGTGTGGCCCGGCAATTCTACGCATTGTCACCGATGGTGAAACCAGTGCAGAGATTCTCAAATCCTACATGAGTGTGAAATCATAACCTACGGATAATGACACGGAGGTCACTTTTGCAGAGATCAACAAGTCAGACAGGAATCGGATTGTCAACCCTAAACTCAACATATTGAAGTTTAAATAATTTCAATGATAACTCCTATACTTAAAACCAGATATGTACGATTGGAAAAAAATTAAGGATTATACAGATATAATCTTCGAGCAATTCGAAGGAATTGCCAAGATAACAATCAATCGCCCGGAGGTGTATAATGCATTTCGACCGCTCACCAACCGTGAGATGCTCGATGCCATGTCCATCTGTCGTGAGCGAGAGGATATACGCGTGGTGGTGCTGACAGGAGCCGGCGACAAAGCCTTCTGCAGCGGTGGCGACCAGAATGCAAAGGGGCGCGGTGGATATGTCGATTCAGACGGAGTGCCCCGCCTGAATGTGCTTGAGCTTCACCATGCCATTCGTTCGTTGCCAAAGCCCGTGATTGCGATGGTAAACGGTTACTCCATCGGTGGGGGCAATGTGCTCAATGTGGTATGCGACCTTTCTATTGCCTCAGATAATGCACGTTTCGGACAGACAGGTCCGAAAGTTGGAAGTTTCGACGCAGGATTCGGGTCAAGCTATCTCGCACGCTGCGTGGGCCAGAAGAAGGCCCGTGAGATATGGTTTCTCTGTCGCCAGTATACTGCTGAAGAGGCATTGGAAATGGGTATGATAAATAAGGTTGTGCCCTTTGATAAACTTGAGGAGGAGGTGGTTGAATGGTGTCGCACCATCATGAAGCGCTCACCGTTGGCAATAAGAATGATCAAGCGTGGCCTGAATGCTGAACTCGACGGTCAGGCCGGTCTGATGGAGTTTGCCGGTGATGCCACCCTCATGTACTATCTTATGGACGAGGCTCAGGAGGGTAAGAATGCGTTCCTTGAGAAGCGTGACCCTGACTTTGATCAATTCCCAAAATTCCCCTGATATAAATTCTCCACAAAATTCCGGATATTATATTACCCGCTCCTGCAAATAGATCATACTTTGTTTGCAGGAGCGGGTAGTTGACAAAATTACTAAACTATGCGTTTTGCTTTTGCTCCATATTTACTGCACTTCAAAGAACCGGGAGGCACATCTCGCGGTGTGATGACCGAAAAACCTACCTTCCTCGTAAAGGTGTTTGATGAGAACGATCCCTCCCACTTCGGTATAGGAGAGGCGGCTGTCTTTCCCGGCCTGTCACCCGAAGCCGACGGAAACTATGTATGGAAACTTACTGAGGTCCTCGCCAATATAGCAATTGGCAAAGCCACTGACCTCACACGCCATTCTTCCATTCAGTTTGGACTGGAACAGGCAATACTCGACTATTCCAACGGCTGTCAGGGACTTTATTATCCCGGTCCTTTTACTTCCGGTGAACAGTGGGTGGAAATCAATGGCCTTGTGTGGATGGGAGAATTCGACAAGATGATCGAGCGTATTGAAGAGAAAATCGCGGCCGGCTTCAAGTGTATAAAACTGAAGATAGGAGCTATAGATTGGGCCAAAGAGCTGGAAATGATAACATTTATAAGAAAAAGATTCTCAGCTGATCAGCTTATGATTCGTGTGGATGCCAACGGTGGTTTCTCGATGAATAATGCTTTGCCGCGCCTCAAGCAGCTGGCCGACCAGGGCGTCCATTCAATCGAACAGCCTATACCGGCCGGAAATCCGGAACTGATGGCATTTCTCTGTCAGGTGTCGCCACTTCCCATTGCTCTTGATGAGGAGCTTATAGGTAAGGGTACCACAGATGAACGACGCGAAACTCTCGATATGATCAAACCGCAATATATCATTCTTAAACCAGCTTTGTGCGGAGGATTTTCTGGCGCGGAGGAATGGATCTCATTGGCTTCCGAACGAGGCATCGGCTGGTGGGTGACGTCTGCGCTCGAAAGTAATGTGGGACTTAATGCTATTGCACAATGGACTGCTGCAATCGGAGCTACCGGTCCACAGGGACTCGGCACGGGAGGTGTCTTTACCGATAATTTCGTCACACCCGTCACTCTTCACGGCGATTATTTGAAGTATGATTCCACAGTGAAATTCGACTATTCTCAGTTTGCCGACCTTAAATGGCATTTATGACATCCACATACAAATGACATTTGAAGATTTTTTAGAGGAGTGGAGAGGTCAGGAAAGTGTGATAACTGTTCATACTTCAGGTTCTACCGGAACTCCCAAGACCATCAGACTGAGCAAGGATTTTGTCAGGGAAAGCGCATTGCGCACCAACTTTTTCTTCTCCATCACGTGCGACAGTCGGTTGCATTCTTGCGTGGCGCCCGACTTTATTGGTGGGAAGATGATGGCTGTGAGAAGTGAACTTGCCGGATGTAGGTTAACGTGGGAGACTCCCTCCAACCGTCCACTTGCCGGTATGGCTAAAGATGAGAAGATCGACCTTCTTGCTGTGGTTCCCTCGCAAATGCTGTACATACTGGACAACCTGACATCAATTCCGGAATTAGATGCCATCATTATCGGAGGGGCTGCTATCCATCCGGATTTGCGCTCAAAAATAATCAAGAGTGGCCTTAATGCTTATGAGACTTACGGCATGACCGAAACAGCTTCTCACATAGCGTTGAGGAAAATAGCTTGTGGTCAGGATTGGTTTATGCCTCTTGACGGGATTGCGGTATCTCTTGATCCCCGGGACTGTCTGAGAATCGACTTTAATACCGGTGAAACTGTTGTGACAAATGATATCGCAGAGTTGAATGAGTCTGGTGGTTTCCGTATACTCGGGCGGTATGACAATATGATTATAACAGGAGGAAAAAAGGTGAATCCGGAAGCTGTGGAGGCACGTATCGCTCCGGTTATACGGGAATTTTTTGCAGGCTCCGGAATCTCCTCAAAAGAGAGTGGTGATAACTTCCTCATAACCTCCCGGCCGGATGAGAAATGGGGAGAAAAGATAGTGCTCCGTATAGAGGGTAGGGATGGTGATTGCACATCACTGCTCAAGCTATTGCGAGAGGTGCTGAATCCCTATGAGATGCCGAAAGGGATAGAATGGGTCGACAGATTGCCCCGTACCCCGAATGGTAAGCTTCTTCGCAGATAGGTCGGTGTCTCTTAGAAAGGGATCTTTTGTAGAAAACCACTCATTTAAGACGGAGAGCTATATCGCAGATAGCACAACTTATTCTTTTTGTGTAATAAACATCACTTTTTTCGTACAATTTCGACAAAAAACGGTTTTTATTTTTATGTTACAGAAAAATGTTTTAAATTTGTGTTTTGAAACATATATTTAAATTTTTTCATCTCCTTTTTAGATTCTGATGATGAAGCATGTTGATAACGGTGGGGTTAAATTTCTCCATTGAAAGACAGGAATCCGACTCTGGAGCTGAACCTAACATATTATAGACCATAACCAATTTTGTAGGATTGGCATGATTAAG
>CAMWZE010000018.1 GCA_947178685.1 uncultured Porphyromonadaceae bacterium | reverse complement strand
ATATATATGCGGTGGTATGAACGTGTATCGCATATTGTCTCCGAAAAACAGAGGAGACACCCCAAAATTCAGGTTATCCGTTAGTACCTACAAATACAAGTTGATAACTGCTTTAAAAAGTGATTACGTCATTATAAAAGTTGTGAAACTATCGATTAAATTGCTTTTTTAGAAACAGTATCGTCATTCTTGGGAAAGAGGGACGATAGTCCGACAGATATTTCCGGAGCTGGAAACCCGTCGGATTCGTTTCATGGAATTTATACTTGAATTTTGGTTATGGGAGGATGGTGCCTTTGTGAAAAAGCACCATCCTTTCGTTATGTCGTTCTTTTTTATTACTTTTGCATATTGAAGTTGTTTTAACCTTCATGATAAGTATCCAAGTGGCTACGGACATTTAATGATAATATTACCTATCCATGGCTGCTGACCAAAACTACAAAGTGCTTTCATATCCAATGAACCTCAACACCAATAAGCCGGCGATATGCTGCATCGGCCATATAACCCTCGATAAGGTGATCACCCCACGCCACACGGCATACATGCCGGGGGGAACAGCTTTCTATTTCGGACATGCCATGGCACGTCTTCACGCCAATGACTTCCTCCTTGTCACCGCACTTGCCCCGAGCGAGAAACGCTCAGTCGACATGCTGCGCGAGGCGGGAGTGGAGGTGAAAGTCCTCCCCAGCCATAATTCTGTATATTTCGAGAACTCCTATGGAGAGAACAGCAACGACCGCTCTCAAAGAGTGCTTGCAAAGGCCGATCCATTCTCTGTGGAGGGACTCCGCGGCGTGGAAGCCGGAATCTTTCACTTGGGCACACTCCTTGCCGACGATTTCCCGATGGAGGTGCTCAAGGATCTTGCCGGAAAAGGGAGAGTCTCCATAGATGCGCAAGGCTATCTGCGCGAGGTGAGAGGGGAGAAAGTATTTGCCGTTGACTGGCCTGAGAAGGAGGAGGCCCTTAAATATGTGGATATACTTAAAGCCAACGAACACGAGATGGAGGTACTCACGGGGAGCAGTGATCCCCGCACGGCCGCGCTCCGTCTGGCTGAGATGGGAGTGAAAGAGGTTGTGCTCACATTAGGCGACCAGGGGAGCCTTATCTATGCCGACGGAGAATTTTACGAAATTCCCGCCTATAAGCCGAAAGATGTGGTGGATGCCACCGGCTGCGGCGACACCTACATGGCCGGATATCTGTTCAAACGAGGCCAGGGATGCGGAATCTATGAAAGCGGTTGCTATGCCGCGGCCATGTGTACTATAAAACTCGCCTCGTCAGGTCCCTTCTCCGGCACACCCGAGGATATAGAGGCCGTTATAGAGAATAAATCCTGATTTTATAGTGCATAATTCAAATTTTTTCATAATGGAGTGAACCAATAGTGGGAAAAGTAAGTTAAACAAGTAAACAGACAACAAAAACTTTAACCGCTTTAATACACAAAATTATGAAAAAGTTAATCCTATCCCTCATCGCTATTTTATCTGTAAGTTTAATGGCTTCGGCACAGATTTCCCTACATGAAGCATATCTGTCGTTAAAAGATATTCCGGGAATGAAAGTAAAAGATAGTCAGACTATACAGGTTAACGGTATTGCAGATATTAATGGAGCCAGAACAGCCACAGTAAAATCTAACGATCATGCTGAAAGGCTGAAAGGCGACTTCCTCAATAATATTAATGAGATTCCTTCAAGCGATATGGTGGCAAATGCCGACAACACCCACGAGTTTGCCCGCATCTTTGCCGAACCGGGCGACCATAATTTCTATAATGTGCTTGTAGTGCAGGGCGACGCTATCTCCGGCATTTTCACAGCCACATATGGCACCGCCACAGCCGAAGATGTAGAGGCCATACGCTCAGGACTCTCCTCCAACGGTGCTGAATTAGTGCTCACTACAGTGTCGCCTACCTCCGGCACACTCATCACCATGACCGAGTAAACGGGCCTATTGTTCAGGACTTACGATTCAGGATTTTGATTCTCCTGACATAAACTCTTTAGGCGACAGTCCGAATTCCTTTCTAAATACCTTCGAGAAATAGCCCGGATCAGAGAAACCGGTGGAATAAGCTGTCTCCGAGACATTATTACCCTTGCGGAGCATCTCCTTGGCCACAGCCATACGCTTCTTGCGGATATAGTCGCCTATGGAAACTCCCAACAGACTCTTCATCTTAGTATAGAGCAATGTGCGGCTGAATCCCAAAGCCGCTGTAAGATAAGCCACATCCAGAGCTGGATTGTCGATGTTACCATCGATGATCCGGTTCAGTGCGTTTATGAAGTCACGGTCAAGCTGATTGAGAGAATCGTCTTCAATTTTCTCCTCCGGTGATGAGGTAATTGCCATCTCAAGGCGCCGGCGGCTCATCTTCATTATATTCTGCACCTGAAGAGCAAGGATACGTGGGTCGAACGGTTTAGCCACATATGCCTCCGCGCCACACATATAGCCCTTCACCACATCCTCACTGTCGCTCTTGGCCGTCAGCAGCACCACAGGAATGTGGGAGGTAGACACATCACCCTTTATCCTCCGGCATAACTCAATGCCGTCTATCTCCGGCATCATCACATCGGATATTATGATATCAAATCCTGTGGCAGCAACCTTATCCAGAGCATCCCTACCATTCTCAGCTACCGTCACCACATATGATTCTTCAAACAGGTCGGAAAGGAAATTCCGCAGATCGGCCTCATCCTCCACTATCAGCATTTTGGGACGCTGGCTCTCAGCCACCTCTCCTTGCGACTGAGAGTCGAGGCGTCGAAGAGGCAGTGTATAGCTATAGTTTTCCAAAGGCACTACAGTCTTATCCACACCTATACGATTCGTCTCGGGGAATGCTCCCGGGTCTACACATAGACGCACCTTGAATGTAGAACCTCTTCCTCGGGCACTATCCAGAGAGACACTCCCCTTATGAATCTCGGAAAGACGCTTCACCAAAGGAAGCCCTATACCCCACCCCTTGTGGTTGGTGCTGAACCCACGGCGCGTCTGATAGAATTTCTTGAATATACTTTCATACTCGCTCGGATCTATACCGATGCCGTTGTCGGCAACCGAAATATCGAGATAAGGGCAGTCGTGCTCTGAAACGATTTTTGCTGAAAGCACCACTTTACCACCCCTTGCCGTAAACTTCAAGGCATTGGAGAGCAAGTTGCTTACAATCAGCTCCGTATACAACGGAGAGAACCATACCTCCTCTCCGTTGTCTTCACATTCTATCAGAAGAGTTATACCGGCCGTAGCCGCATTCTCCAGGAATAGCGAACCCAGACGCTCAATGAACAGCATCGGATTTCCTTTCTCTACATAAAATTTGAAAGTGCCGCTCTCAACCTTATTGAATGTGACGAGCTGATCGATTATCTCTGTCAGCTTATCGGCATTACGTATGGCCGGTTCAAGATATTTCCTTGTCTCAGGAGAGTCGCCAAGCACCTCTTCCATCTTTCTCAGAGGAGCGGATATGAGAGAAAGGGGTGTCTTGAGTTCATGGGAAACCTCTGTGAAAAATTCTATCTTCGCTTCATTCAGTTTCAACGCCTGCTCATTCTCCATTTTGGCAAAGTGTTCCCTCTCCCGCAATCTCTGCCTCCTCCTCAGATAGCACCATAGGAGATATAGCAGACCGGCAGCGACGAGGATATACACAAGGAAAGCCCACCATGTGGCGTAGAACGGAGGAAGCACCTTTATTTTCAAAGCTCTGACAGGGAGGTCGTCCCAACCGTAATCCGACTCGTTGGCCCTAATGAGGAGAGTGTAGCTGCCGGGCCGGAGACCCATACCGGTGAACTGCCGTGATCTCCCCACATTACGCCACTCCTTATCCACCCCCACTAACTTCACCTGATAATTGATATTTCCCACACTCGCGGGATTAACCACACCATATTCCACTGTAAACGACTGCGAGTCGGAGAAATCAAGAGTGACAGAGTCTGTGTCGTCAATAGCTACGGATAAAGGGGAACCCATACGACCGGGGCGGGCTACCCGGTCGCCGATAAGCAACGAATTAAGATGCACCTCATAGCTGCGGGCCGACGATGAGAGAGATGAAGGATCGAATGTCACAAGGCCATTAACTGTGCCCGCATAGATATTGCCATCCGAGGCCTGCAGTCCTGATTGGAAATTAAACTGGTTGGTGGGAAGTCCGTTATAAGAAGTAAAGCGGGAGAAGAGGTTTGTGGCGGGATCATATCGCAACAGACCCTCTGATGTGGTTATCCATATTATGCCGCGATCATCTTCAATCAATCCACATACGCAGCTTGTGGCCAGAGAGGGATCGGGCACTACGCGCTCTACTTCGGTGCTTCCGGCAGGAATACGGAAAAGTCCGAAATTGTTGGTGCCTATCCAGGCTGTGCCCCGGCTGTCTACAAGTAATGAAGGTATGTAATTGTCAAGAAGAACTGCACCGGAGACACCGGCATTCCAGTTGACAGTCTCCCTCGTGTCGCCATCCATTTTGAATACACCCTTATTGCGCGATGCTATCCATAGGTCCCTCCCCTTCCTGCCGGTCTTGAGTCCGTAGACAAATTCATCGTCAAGACCGGGAATGCCTGAAGGTAGAAATCTATCTGTCTCCCGGTCATATTTGTACAAACCTAATGTAGTGGCCACCCAGAAAGATCCGTCGTCAAGCTTGATCATATCAAACACGGCATCCGAACGCAATCCTGAGCTATTTCCGGGGAGGAAACGCTTATAGCGCCCTGTAGAGAGATCATAGCGGAACAGTCCGTTGCGGAATGTGCCTATCCATATAGCGTTACCCTCCTTGTCATGAAAAAGTGAATGTATGTTGATGCCGATTTCAGGAATAGCTGTAAAAGGCCTCACACTTCCCGACTTTACATCAAGCATATTAAGGCCGCCATCTTCGGTGGCTATCCATATTTCACCGGGACGCGGCTCTATGAGCTGACGCACAGCCTTTCCGGAAAGCGACTCACCGTCGTTGCCGGGACGTATGGTATGGAACAGCCCACCATTGCGTATCAAGGCGTTGATACCGCCGAAATAGGTACCGCTCCATATATTGTCGGTCGAGTCACACACAATGGTGTAGACAGCATTATCGTTAAGACGCGAGTTATCGGTAAAGTCCTGCTGTATGGTCTCCAGCGAATTGTCAGGCTTCAGGATGACTATGCCATTCTCTGTGCCGAGCCATATATTCCGCTCCTTATCCTCACATATCGTACGCACCAATGTGTTGAGACGTGGATCATTATAACGCTCTACGGCTCCGGTGGCGAGATCCATCCGCATCAACCCTTTTCCGTTCCTGCCAATCCACAGACGATTGTGGCTGTCTACTTCCAAAGGAACTATCCCGTCGGCTCCGGTCAGGAAATCACTGTATAGGGCCGGATCGAGACTCGATATCCTCGATAGGGTGGAATCAAGATAGAACAAACCGAAATTGGTGGCGAGAAAAACACGCCCGTCGGGAGCAGACGCGCTTGATAGAATAAAGTGTGGCAAAACGTTGTCGACCACATTGAAACGGTCGGCCGACTCTTCGAAAAGGAAGAGCCGGTCGCCTGTCACGATGATGCGTCCGTCGGAAGTCTCTGTTATTGATGATATATGACGCGAGATGTCGTAGCGCCGGAAACTGTCAGACACAGCATCATAGCGGCAGATGCCGGCGTCTGTGGAGAGCCAAAGTCTTCCCTGTGAATCACACAGAAGATGAGTGACGAAGTTATGACTCAGTGAGAGAGTGTCGGTGGGATCATGATGATATACCTTCACTTCATAACCGTCGTAACGGCCCAGACCGTTTCGGGTGGCGATCCATAGGGCACCCTTTCTATCAAAAGCGAGCGCCTGCACCTGTTGATGCGGTAGTCCTTCATTGGTAGTGATATGAAGGGATTTATGTGGAGCGGCCAAGACACAGGAAAGCGCCATTCCCCAGGCCACGAGCATGGACATTATCATACTTACAGGTAGGTTACTGTCTTACATTGGTATAAGTAAACTTAGAGGTATCGAGGCCTGACTTTTTATCTCTCTTAACCTTCATGGTCACGGTGTCGCCGTCAGTCCAGGGAGAATAGGAGATCTTACCATTTGTCACGTAGCCCACACGAAGCTTTTTAGGAGCGGCTGCCATGTCTCCGGCAGTCTGGCGGAGGGTCACTGTAAGATTATTACCGTCAAGCACGGCATTGGCAGAATATTCCGCATAGTCACCCTTACGGTAACTGAAGCCATCGCCGGCATCCTCATAGATCACGCCTGATGCCTTGTCGCCGTCGCCGGTGTTCACCAAGAGAGTGAGCGTATTCGGGTCATATTCCTCTGTGCTCTGGCAAAGTTCGGCCAAGGGAATTATCGAGCCGGGACGCTGTGCGAGATATGCCTGATAGCCATCATCCTTACCCTCAAGGTCAAGGAGCTTCCAGTCACCCTTCGGAATGGCAGTCTTTCCGGCCCATCGGGGAATCACCATCAGGTCGGAGCCGAGAAAGAAAGCCTTCTGCTCGTCGCGGAGGGAGAGATCCTTTGTATCGGCGAAAAAGAGCGGACGCATCACAGGCATACCGTTGATCGATGCCTCACGGAAGAGAGTATATATGTAAGGCAGCAGACGATAGCGACGGTTGATGGCCGTGCGGCATACGTCAAGCACTTCCGGCCCGAACGACCATGGCTCCTGAGCGATACTACCCTTGATAGTATGGTTTCTGACAAAGGGGAAATATACGCCTGACGACATCCAATTTGCGAACAGCTCCGGATTGGTGTCACCGGCAAAACCGCCTATATCCGGGCCATTGAAAGGCTGGCCGGAAAGGCCGAGAGTGATTGTCATAGGCACACTCATCTCCAGATGTTCCGGACTTGAGGCGTTGTCGCCGGTCCATGTGGCAGCATAGCGGTGGCCACCGAGGAAATTGGAGCGGGTGAGAAGGAAGGGACGTTTGTCGGGATTGGCGCGGAGTATACCGTCACGGCTCGCCTTGACCATGTTATAGCCGAAGATGTTATGATAGCGCAGATGTGAGCCGGGGGTATAACCTTCGTCACCCTCGTGACGGTTGGTCTCAGGCATGGTGCCCACGTTGAATACGGAGGGCTCGTTCATATCGTTCCACACACCGTCTATACCCTGTGCCATAAAGGCGGGATAAAGTGAGCTCCACCATGTGCGCACCTCGGGACGGGTGAAATCGGGGAAGTGGCAGGGGCCGGGCCAAACGGTGCCCTCAAATACCTTTCCGTTCTCATCCTTCACCCAGTAGTCGCATGCGGAGCCCTGGTCGTCGACAAAATAACCCTTCTCCACCTTCACTCCCGGATCTATCATATAGACGGCTTTGAAATTCTTGTCGTGGAGATAATCGTTGAGACCTTTGGGATCGGGAAACTCCTCGGGATGGAAAGTGAATATCTTGAATTGATCCATATAATCGATATCAAGCCATATCACGTCGGAAGGAATCTTGTGTAGACGCAGAGTGTCGGCAATCTCCTTAACCCTTGAATCAGGATTATAGTTCCAACGACACTGATGGTAGCCGAGCGACCAAAGGGGCGGGAGCTCCATGTGGCCTGTAAGGTCGGTGAGAGTGGCGAGCAGAGCCTGGGGACTCTCCTTCTCTATAACGATTACACGGAACGCGGGTCCCTCGCTCTCAAACTTTATGCCATTTGAGAGATCAATCTCCGATTTCCAGGTGTTGTCGGCGATCACACCGAAAGCAGTGCCGTCGGGCCTCATTCCGATAACCCATGGATGACTCTGATATAGATGGGTGCCGCCATCTACCTGATAGCTTGGAGTGTCGACGTTCCAAAGACTTATTTTCTTACCGTTGCGGCGAAGATCGCCTGTAACCTCGCCGGTGCCATAAAGATCAGTTTCCTCCGGAGTGGAGACTGTAGCTATGCTCTTGCCGTTGAAAAGTGAAAACGAAGGCTTTATTTTCCAATCTGCCGGAAGGGAAGCCACCGGTGCAAGATCACGCAGAAACACGGGAGAGGGTGAGTGATTTACCGGATCATAATTCTCCGGATAAAAGACCGCCACACCATCGGCAGCCAAGAAAGACTTTTCTGCCGAGACAGGAAGCACCGCGGCGATACCCGCGAGGCAACCCGACAGAAGTTTTTTGAATCTGGATTTCATAAATATTTGAGTTAGTTATGATTATTCAACTTATCCGGCTACGGGAGGTTGCTATACAGGTGATTATCCCTATATATATTAACTCCCTCCCACCGGGTATATTATTTCCCGGATGACATCTTATTTTCCGGACTGTGTGAAGGGGGAAGCTCTCCGGAAAACCATCCGGCTGCATCTGAACCCATTGTGAATTCAAGGGTTGTCGCTTGCTGAAGTTCGGAATGTGTGATCCATGGTCTACGCCACGGTTTACCATCTATTTTCAGCTGCTTCACATAGATATTTTCAGGTGAAATGCCCCGTGCCTTTATCTCTACCGTATGCTCCGGCGACATCCTTACCTTTGCAGAAGAGAAATGGGGCGAAGTGATCAAGTAGACATCCTGGCCGGCCATCGGAAAGAGACCTGTCTTGTGGAATACGAGCCAAGACGACATCGAGCCGGAATCATCATTACCGGGGAGCCCGTCGGGCGCGGCACTATAATGGCTGCGAAGGATATCGTTGATGCGCTCCATACTCTTATCATGCTCACCTGCAAAGATATACAGACATGGCACCAGAAAACCGGGCTCATTATTGATATTATAATGATTATTATTAAAGAAATGATCCAATCGCTCAGTAAACTTTCCGCGACCACCACACATCTCTATCAATCCGGCCACATCATGTGGCACATAGAGGGAATATTCCCATGAATTCGATTCATAGAAGATATTCACCCAACTGCCGTGGCTCCAGGGAGTAAACACTTCGTCACGTCGGCCACTGTCGGGAATCTCATTGTAGGGAGTTATACCCAACTTATAGTCAGGAGTCGACACATAATAGTCCCAGGTAGGGTCACAGAAAGTCTCGTCCCATTGTCCGTCGGCCTTACGGGGCATTATGAAACCTCTGATTCCATCGAAGGTGACATCCTTCCACAGATTCCTCCAGTTGGCTGCCCGCACGGCATATTTCTCCGCAAGATCATGCTGTCCAAGTTTCTCTGCTGCAAGAGATATGGCCATGTCGTTGGCTGCATATTCGAGAGTACGCACGCCACTGCGCTCATAGTCGGTGGAGACATATCCGAGCCGTTTGTAATCACTGATTCCTCCACGGCCATGTCGGCGGGCTGCCGCTCCCGGATCCACCTCCGCATCCCTGAGCATCGCCTCCAAAGCTCCCTCTGCGTCTATCCCATCCAATTCCTTGAGAATAGCCTCAGCCACAATCATATCGGCATTGCTGCCACCCTGAGTGCGACCGTTGCTGTCGCCCGAGCGTCCATCGGGCATAAATCCTTCATGACGGTAAATATCAATGAGGGAATTGACTATACGGGCCTCCTGCTCCGGAGCGATGAGAGTATAGAGTGGATGATTGGTGCGGAATGTATCCCAGAGACAATAGAAATCGTCGAAATAGGGCGCATCGGAATGCCACCGGCTGTTCTCCCCGGTCTTATCGGTAGGTTGCAGCAGAGTGTGGTAGAGGGCAGTGTAGAACTTGGTCAGCTCCTCCGGATCATCACTCTCCACTTCCACCCGCTGAAGATAGCTCTCCCAGACATCTTGCGCCTCACGAGCTATGAGATCCAGATCTTTCTCGCCAACCTCATCCCTTACATTCTCACGGGCTTTAGCCACGCTGATGTAAGAGACACCCACCTTCAAGCTAATGGTGTCGGGGAGTTCAGACCCGAAAGATAGCCATGCTCCGGCCAATCGGCCCTCGCCTATGGCATATTCAGTGTCGGATCGGACTCCCTCACCCTCTATCCAGGTGCCCCGGACCACCGGTGTCCTATCTGCCGCAGCATAGAAATATATGGTAAAGGCATCCCCCATATTCCACCCTCCGTCAAGACGGCAGTATCCGGCAATTTCCGTAGGAGAGATGAACTCCACTTCCGAGCCTATGAGATTCTGAGCCTCTCCACAGCCATAGTATCTGCCAAGCAGACTGCCCGCCTCGATAAGTATACCTTTATTCCGGGTATCATGAAACACGTAGCGATGAAGAGCTGCATGAGGCGTGACAGTCATCTCGGCTACTATGTCACCCCCATCAGGCGCAGCAAGATTCATGGAGAAGAAGCCGGGACGTGCCGATTCACTGTTACGAATAAGTTGTGCTCCGAAGTCAGGTTCAGTTGTCGTGAACGGTGCCACCAGAATATTGCCATACTTACAGCCTCCACCGGTGCCGCTCACATGCGTATGACTGAAACCCTTCACACCGCCGTCGTGACGATATCCGGCGTTCCCCTGCAGGTCGCCGCAATCGGGTCCGAGCTTCACCATTCCGAAAGGGAGTGAAGCTCCCGGGAAAGTGTTCCCCTCCCCTTGTGTTCCGATAAATGGATCCACATACCGGCACAGTCCTCCACCCGATGGCGGAGCAGCACAGACGGTCGAGACACCTATCGCGAGGCAGACTGAGAGAAGCGTACGTTTTGAAAAGCGTGGTTTCATGATAATCTGATTTATGGAGGAAATTTCATTCTTCTCCGCAAAATTACATAATACGGAGTGGTGAGGAAGGGACAATCGTACGGATTAACGGTAAAAATGTGTATCCGATTCTGCCAGAATGTGCCCGATTCTGCCAGATCTGTAAGTTAAGATGAAAACGCCGGAAATCAGGATAATTCTACTGGATAAGGAGTTGGAGCTTTTTATCCATATGATGAGAGTCATAATGTAATCATCCTGTAGGGTGATTACAAAATTTTGGTTAAATTTGCAACCGTGTGTCTCTGTTTCCTTATGGACAGAGAGCCACACGGTATTTATTTTCCATTTACCCGACATCCGTTTTTTAAGTCAATTCCGCCAGATGAGAAGATTCCTGCTCGCCATAATACTGACTATACTTGTTGTCCCTGCCTTCGCACATGTCATTCCGGAAATGGGAATAGACGTGCGACCGTCTTATACATTTTCCTCCTTCCAGGATGATCTGCTGAAAACGTATCTCGACCTGGAAAATGCCAAGAAAACCCGGGCTGCCCTGTCGCTTCATCTCAAGTGGGGGTTTACTTATCCCGAGACCTCGAAACAAAACAACTATATTCCGGGAGCATGGCAGGGAATCGGTGTAGGCTTAAATTTTTTCGGTAATCCGAAAGGCATCGGAAACCCGGAAGAGATCTATCTGTATCAGGGAGCCCCCGTGTGGCATATCACCCGGCGTCTGTCTCTATATTATGAATGGAACTTCGGAATCTCGGTTGGCTGGAAACCATGCAACGGGGAGATGGCTCGATCCAATCTCATAGTAGGGTCGGAAGCCAATGCTTATATCAATTTAGGCAGTGGACTGCGGTGGGATTTAGGGAAAGGTTGCTACCTTACAGCCGGAATAGATCTTACTCATTTCTCTAACGGCAACACCGCCTACCCTAATCCGGGAGTAAATATGGCCGGACTGAGAATCGGCATCGCCCAAAGTGTAGGTACGAACTCTCAATCATACGGCAAGAACTCTCACACAAATTTTGGTGACACTCCTGTGACTGATAAATCTCGCTACCATGGTATCTCAACCGACACCTTATCCGGTTGGCAGCGACTCGGCTGGGATGTGACTTTATATGGTGCTTACCGCAAAAGGGTATATCGTGGCATAGAGCCACCGGCCCTCCTCAACGGCACGTTTGGCATCGCGGGAATTTCCGTATCGCCGCTTTGGAAGGTTGCACGGATATTCAGAGCAGGTGTGGCGGCCGACTTCCAGTGGGATGAAAGCACCAATCTCAGGCGATATTATGTATCCGGCTCCACCACTGAGGATCTGCGTTTCTATCGTCCGCCATTTTTCAGTCAGGTCAGCGGTGGGCTTTCTGCCCGTGCGGAGTTGGTAATGCCTATATTTTCTGTAAATGTCGGCATCGGCTACAACGTGTTCGGACCGCCGGAATCACGTGCCTCCTATCAGTTGGCCAATCTGAAAATACGACTTGTGAAGGGACTTTTCCTCAACATCGGCTATCAGCTTCTCGACTTCCACCGTCAGAACAATCTGATGCTCGGCCTCGGCTATTCCTTCCGCCACTGACGTTAAGCAAGTGTCTCAATACATCATTAATTTATGAAACATTCATATGATTAATTTATGAAATATACACAAGATTAATATATGAAACATTCGTATGAATAAAAAATTTTTCTTTTTTGAGATATTTTGTGAACCAACCGGGAGGGAGG
>CAMWZE010000017.1 GCA_947178685.1 uncultured Porphyromonadaceae bacterium | reverse complement strand
ATTTATCTGTAGCCGGCACAGCTATCCTACCTTACGGATTTGAGCTTACTATCCGCGGAGATATGTATAAATCACGTCAGAAATACAAAAGCTTCGGAAATCCCTGGATCGGTTCCGCCAAGGGCTTCGGACGTCTGCGCGACACAAGCTATTACACAAACACCTACAACTTCATGCAGACCCTGACATGGAATCATGACTATGGCAACCATCACATAGACGTGCTTCTCGACCACGAGAACTTTTCTTATGACTATGGCTACTTCTATACCCAGGTTATGAACATGGTGTTCTCAGCAGGTGCACATGAATTAACCAACTTCTCCGACAATGAAAGCTTCTCCGCTTATCATATCCAGCGCACTACAGAATCATATCTCGGACGCGTCCGTTGGAATTTCGACCAGAAATACTTTGCAGAGGCTTCAGTTCGTCGCGATGGTTCATCAAGATTCTCGAAAGACAAACGTTGGGGTACATTCTGGAGCGTTGGCGCAAGCTGGATTCTCTCCAAAGAGAAATTCCTTCAGGATGTAGATTGGCTCAATTATCTGAAATTCCGTGCTTCATACGGTACAGCCGGTTCTGATGCCGCTGCAAGTTCCTATGCATACTGGTCGCTCTATGCTCAGCGCGCGGCCCGTGTAGACAGCCAGCTCGTGATGTCGCCCTCTCAGATTGGTGCAGATAAGGCTAAATGGGAGGATGTACGCACACTTGATATCGCTCTCGAAGGATCTGCGCTCAACGACCGTCTCAACTTCACCATCGGCTACTTCCTCAAGAAGAATGTCGACCTTCTTTACAACCTCAAGCAGCCGGCCTCTGCCGGTGGCACATGGTCGGGCGAGCAATGGTCAATCCTTACCAATATCGGAACCATGCAGAATGTGGGCTGGGAGATCTCTCTCCGTGGCGATGTAATCCGCACAAAAGATTGGAGATGGGGTCTGAATGCTGATGCATCCATAATCAAGAACAAGCTCGTGTATATCCCCAACGGCGACCAGTGGACATCAAACCTCGCCCTTATCCAGGGAAAGAGCCGTTATGAATATTATATACCTACATATGCCGGTGTGGATATGGCAACCGGTCGTGCGCTATACGAAATCAATCCTGACGGAAGAGAATTCCTCGCTGAGAATCCCGAGACAGGCGTTATGGAGTACAGCCAGGATCTCTGGGACAAGAATATTGCAGCTGCTGAAGAGAAGGGTGCTTATGTGAAGATTGGCGATAAACACTATACCAATCAGGTGGCTTATGCATCGAAACATCTGCAGGGCACTTCTCTCCCGACAATGTTCGGCTCATTCGGCACAAATCTGTCTTGGAAGGGTATCACATTGAGCGCCCTGTTTACCTATAGCATCGGTGGCAAGCTTCTCGACAGCACTTACTCAAGCCTTATGTCTTACGGTGAAGGAAAAACCAACTCCTATCATAAGGATATTCTTAACTCCTGGACTTCGGCTCCGGCAAATCTCGACATGAACAACCCCTCTGCCCGTATCAATAAAGATATCAACCCGGAGGTGAATTCACAGTACTCTACCTACGACAATGCCACCTCTTCACGTTGGCTTACCAATGCAAGCTACCTCCAGTTTAAGAACCTTGCGGTTGGCTATGATTTCCCGAAAGTTGTGACTAATCCGTTAAAGCTTTCTTCACTTAACCTCGGATTCAATGTAGAGAACCTCTTCACCTGCACAAAACGTAAGGGTATCAACCCGGCATACAACTATTCAGGTGGTCAGGGAAACTACTTCGTGGTATCACGAGTTTTCAATTTCCAGTTGACAGCCCGTTTCTAACACTTAACAAACGAAGACATAATGAAAAAGAATATATTAATAAAAGGAATAGCGGCATTGATGATGGCTTCGGCCGTGTCGCCCGCACTCACTTCCTGCTCCTCTGACTATTTGGAGAAAGCACCTATCACATCCACCAGTGCCGCCGATATCGGCGGCACGATCGAGGGTGCGCGTGCTGCCAAAACGGGTCTGTGCCAGGGTATGTATCGTCAGTTCACCGGCCACAATCTCTTCTCTACCAACGGAGAGCCGTGGATGATGATATATTATGGAGAGGTATTCGGCAATACATTCCTCTCAAACTACTTCTGTGGCCATGGCACCGGTAACGGCTACACCACATGGACACAGCTCCGCGACGAGACATACTGGGGTGCTCAGCAAATGTGGTATTATGCCTATAACCTTATCAGCTGGGCCAATACAATGCTTGACAACATCGATAACCTCGAGCCCTATGAGGGAGAAAGAGATTTCATCAAGGCTGTTGCCCTCACAATGAGAGCTCATTGCTACATCCGTCTTGTGCAGTGTTATGCTCCTAACTGGGAAAATGCCAATGGTGGCGATGTGAAGTGCCTCATTATCCGTAATACGGGCACCACCGAGGATAAGGCGTTCGGCACAATGGGTGAAGCCTTGGAATTGATCTACGATGACCTTCAGACTGCAATCAAACTCTTTGATGATTGTGGATGGAAACGAGACTTCATCTGGGAGCCTGACGGATCTGTAGCGAGAGGTCTTCTTGCCAGAGCCGCTATGATCAAGCATGACTATACATTGGCACAGCAGATGGCTAAAGAGGCTCGTCAGGGCTACCGAATCATGTCGGCCGATGAGTATAACTCAGGCTTCGTTACTGCAAACGATGAGTATATGTGGGCCACAATGTATGAAGCACCTGCACAGTCAATCTATTATTATGCTACCGGCGCATCTAATGCCTGCAACGGTCGTTATCAGGAGAGCTGGGGTTATACTGTCAATTCCATCGACTATATGCTCTACAAGAAGTTCCCTATGTCGGATGTTCGCAAAGGCCTTTATATCACACCCGAATTTATCGAGCTTAATCAGGAGCTTGCAGACGAGTATGGTGTAACCAAGGATGATTTCTGGGATGAAAGTAAGATATACACCAACGGCTTCCGTATCCAGATCAACAGTGTAAACGACAACATGAAGAACTTCGTGATTGCCTATGGAAAACAGGAATATGCCCGTCAGGACGCCATAAATCAGTTCCTCTCCGGCACTGTTGCCCCCTATCAAAGCAAGAGTTCCGAGATTCTTTTCGGTACACAATATAAATTCTGGGGCAACCAGATTTACGGTATGAACCAGTGGCCGTTTATGCGTGCTTCAGAAATGGGATATACAGAGGCTGAAGCGGCATTCCGCAACGGTGATGAAGCTACCGCACGTAAGATCATGGAGGAGCTTAATAAGGATGTGCGCGACCCGAATTATACTTGTTCCGCCACAGGCGATGCTCTCCTTCAGGAGATCAAAGACTACCGTGCTTTCGAGCTATGGGGCGAGGGTTTCAACTGGTTTGACATGAAGCGTTGGCATGATCCTATCGTGCGCGTAGCATGGGAAGCCAACAACCCGAATTCCGGCAATCGTGGCACAAGCTTCGCACAGACATTCTCTCCCGACCAGTATTATGGCTGGATGGTAGTGGTGCCACAGGTAGAGTTCAACTACAACAAGTTGGCCTCTCGTGCGGATCTTCCCGGCGGAAACAAATAAAAACAGTCATCGGCCTTTTGGCTGAAGTAATTTTTCTCATACTTTAAGAGTGGGGCGTGCTCATCGGTGAGTGCGCCCCACTCCTGTTAATACCAATCGGTGGAATATTCTTCCGGCAGACTTACACGTTTTCACCGTTTCGCCATAATTCGATTTTATTTTCTATCTTATCTCTAAGTAGCCGCACATACTTATTGAATAAAATTATTTATCCTGACGGTATAGGAATCTCAATATTTTTATCTACATTTGCAAAAATTTGACTTCCGGATGCAATCCGATGTAATCCATGTGGTTTAGTCAAAAAAAGTATAAACGGCTTTCTCTTAATAAATATCATGCAAAGATTCAATACCATGTCACGCCTTCTACTTACAATACTTCTCCTGCTCTTCATGGCGGCTACCGACCATGTGAAGGCTGCATTTACGCAACCCTCACAGCGCTATGTGGCACTCCTCGATTCCCTGATCGATAATCAGGAAGCTCTCAAGAAGGCTAAGTTGGCCAAAATAGCCTATTTTCAAAATAAGGTACACAATGCTGTCACCGATCATGATAAATATGTATCTTATTCCCAACTGTTTGATGAATATTCCACATTCAACGCCGACTCGGCCCTGAAATATATCAATCTCAACATAGAGATAGCCGATAAGACACCCAATCTTGAGTGGCAGACACAGGCCCGAATCAATAAAGCCAACCTTCTCACTGCCACCGGACTGCTGAAAGAGGCGGAAGAGGTGATGAGGTCTATCGACCGTAGCCTTGTGCCCGATCAGTTGCTTCCATCCTACTACGGACAGATGATTTTCCTATACAGCCACTTAGGCAATTATACCGGGGGTGACAAAAATGAGCATTACGTGAGGGAGCGAGCTTATAAGGACTCTATAATGGCTATCCTTACGCCCGAACACAAGGACTATCTTTGGTATAAAGGATGGGATATACTCGGCACCGACAAAAAAGATCCTTCACTCATACCGGCTCTGCTGCGTAAGATAGAAAACTCCCATCTTGACTCACGTGACGATGCCAAGGATTTCTACATCCTCTCCAAGATGTATGAATGGGAGGGGGATCGGGAGAACTTCAAGAAATATATGACCCTCTCTGCCATTTGCGATGTGAAGACCGCCAACTATGAGATTGCCTCGCTTGAGGATCTCGCCAAGATAATGTTTGGCAACGGAGGTGACGACGGCGACATCGACCGTGCCTACAGATACATCAACTATAGTCTTGACAAAGCTCTCCAGTTTCCCAACAGAGGAAGAGCATTCAATATAGTCAGAACCCAGGACCGCATCAACCATGCCTATCAGGAGCGGGCAAAGGCACAGGAGAGGCGCATTCGCCTTTTCCTTGTCATAGTATGTATTCTCGCCGTAATATCCATAGCCACCGTGGCTATAATAATCATACAAAACCGAAAGGTGAAGAGACAACGTGAGAACCTTGACGTGGCCAATAAGGAACTCAATAAAAACCTCGCCACCCTCTCTGAGGCCAGAAAACAACTCGCCGAGGCCAATGACAGGCTGACCCATCTCAACGACGACCTCCACCGTAAGAACGAGGAGCTCAACGAGGCCAATTATGTGAAGGAGGAATATATCGGATATCTCTTCAGCATCTGCTCAAGCTACATCGGCAAACTCGATGATTTCCGCAAGAGCATCCATGTGAAAGCCATCGCCAGAAAATATAAGGAGATCGAGGCGGCCACAGAGACCCACGACACCGTGAAGAAGGAGCTCAAGGATTTCTATCACTCTTTCGACACCGTGTTCCTCCACATCTATCCCGACTTCATTTCTGATTTCAACGCCCTTCTTCAGCCCGACAAGCAGATCATTCCGAAAGAGGAGGAACTGCTCAATACGGAGCTGAGGATATACGCCCTCGTACGCCTCGGAATCACCGACAGTGTCAAGATCGCCGAGTTCCTGCACTGCTCTCCACAGACCGTATACAACAATCGTTTCAAGGTGCGCAACAAGGCCGTGATTCCCAAGGAGGAGTTTGCCGAAACTGTGCGCACACTCGGCAAATTCATGGAACGTCCCTCCTGATTCTCACTGCCACACCTTTTCCAAGCCCGATTACCGCTTTACTTTTTTCACATTATTTAAAATCATAAAAAGCCGACCTTCAATAGGTTGGCTTTTACTTTATACTTACTTCACCCCTTTACCTGCGCATACACCCGAGAGATATCCTGCTTAACTTTGCAATGTGACTAATCACCATGTGAACAGACTCAACTTGATACGTTTTACTCGACCATTAAACATAATCTAACCAATACAACCACATGAAGAAGACGTTTAATCTTTTACCATTGGCTCTTTTCTTAGTCATGGTCTTGACGGGTGGTCTCGCGGCTTTCGCCGCCGACTTCACCGCTTCCGGAAGGGTTCTCGATAATGAAGGGGAACCGCTAATCGGAGTCTCAATCGGTGTCAAAGGGAAACCCGGACTTGGTACCGCCTCTGATATCGACGGTAGTTTCAAACTCAACGTGCCGGAAGGCTCCACTCTTGTGTTCTCCTACATCGGGTGTGTCACCCGTGAGATGAAGGCTGCCCAAAACATGAACGTAGTGCTTGAGGAAGACAGCTCCAACCTCGATGAGGTAGTCGTGATCGGCTACGGCACGGTGAAACGTAAAGACCTTACCACAGCAGTTTCCACCGTGGGTGAGGAAGCCTTCGAAAACCGTCCTATCGTATCAGCCGCCCAGGCCATCCAGGGTAAGGCTCCGGGTGTGGCAGTTCAGCAGCCTACCGGTGCTCCCGGCGGCGGCATGACTGTCAGGGTGCGTGGTACAACCTCCTTCAACGGTTCCAACGAACCTCTCTATGTAGTAGACGGTGTGCCCGTAGATAATGTGAACTTCCTTTCGCCCGGCGACATCGAAAGCATGCAGATTCTTAAGGATGCCTCCTCGGCTGCAATCTACGGTTCGCGCGGTGCAAACGGTGTTGTCATCATCACTACAAAGTCCGGAAAATCCGGCGATGCCAAGATTTCTGTCAATCTTCAGGGTGGCTTCACCCGTGTGGCCAAGAAACTTGACGTGCTCAACACTGCACAATACAAGGAACTCATGGATGAGATCGGCCTGCTCAAACTTCCCGACGGACTCACCGATCAGACCGACTGGTTTGACGAGACCTACCGCACCGGTAACACTCAGACCTATCAGGTGGCCATCTCTCAAAATTCCGATAAGATCAAATATTATCTCTCCGGCGGTTATCAGCGCGACCGAGGCATCATCAAGAGCTCATTCTTCCAGCGCTTCAACTTCCGTGCAAATGTAGAGGGCAAAGTGCGCTCATGGCTCACAGCCAAAGCTAACGTGGTTTACTCCGACTATTCATCCAACGGCGGCGGCGCCATGGGCACCGTGGGTAACCGTGGCGGTGTGATCCTCTCCGTCATCAACACTCCAACCTATGCTCCCATCTGGGATCCTGAGAACCCCGACCGCTACTACAATAATTTCTACGGCCTCAATATGCAGAGCCCGCTCGAAAATGAGGCTCGCCAGCAATCCAACCGCAGCCGTGAAGACCGCCTCATCGCATCAGGTGAGCTCCTCTTCAATATCTACAAGGGTCTTACTTTCTCAAGCAAGTTCACCATGGACCGCCGCCACGGCTGGAGCACATCGTTCCTCGATCCGGAACTCACCACATGGGGACGCGAACAGGGTGGCACAGGTTATGACGCCCGCAACAGAAACACCGTGCTCACATGGGACAATGTAGCGAACTACAGCCTCGACTTCGGCAAGAACTCTCTCAGCATCATGGCCGCTACTTCATGGACAGATTCCGACTACTCCAACAACTGGATCAACGGCCAGTATTACCGCAACGGCTCGATCCAGACTCTCAACGCCGCCAACAAGATCAGCTGGACCGGCACAGGATCATCAGGTTCACAGTGGGGCATCCTCTCCTATCTCGGACGTGTCTCTTACAACTATGATTCAAAATATCTCGTATCGGCCAATATCCGCTACGATGGTTCATCCAAGCTCCATCCCGACCACCGTTGGAAAGCATTCCCCTCAGTGTCGGCCGCATGGCGTCTCTCTCAGGAGAACTGGCTCACTGATGTAAGCTGGATCTCCGACCTCAAACTCCGCGCAGGCTGGGGTATGACAGGTAATCAGGATGGTGTGGGCGACTACGCTTATCTCCAGCGCTACAACATCAACCGCGTAGAATGGTTCCAGGAGGGACAAGGCACAGCAGTGCCCACTATTTCTCAGGCAAACCTCCGCACACGCGACCTCACTTGGGAAACCACCACTCAGACCGGTATCGGTGTAGACTTCGCAGTGCTCAACAACCGAATCGAATTCAGCGCCGACGTCTACTACAAGAAGACCACCGACATGCTCATGTGGGTGTCACTCCCCTCCGGATCAGCAGCGGCAAGCTCAATCCAGCGTAACGAGGGCGAGATGACCAACAAGGGTTTCGAGTTTGGCATCACATCCAACAACTTCGTAGGCGACTTCACCTGGACCACCAACCTCAACATGTCGTTCAACAAGAACAAGCTCACCAAACTCGAGCTCCAGAAAGTATATCTTGACGCTGTCACCAGCGAGACTGTAAACGAGGCTGTGGTGCGCAACGAGCCCGGACGCTCTCTCAGCGGATTCTACGGCTACATCGCCAACGGTGTGGACCCCGAGACAGGTCTTATGATGTATGAGGATCTCAACGGCGACGGTCGCATCTCATCTTCCGACCGTACATTCATCGGCGACCCCAACCCCGACTTCACATTCGGTATGACCAACACATTCTCCTACAAAGGATTCAACCTCAGCATCTTCCTTCAGGGCTCCTATGGCAACGACATCTTCAATGCCTCACGCATGGAGACAGAGGGTATGTATGACGGCAAGAACCAGACCACCGAAGTGCTGAAGCGCTGGCGCATACCGGGCCAGATCACCGATATGCCGAAGGCCAACTGGAACATGCGCAACTCCACCTACTTCGTGGAAGATGGCAGCTACCTCCGCATCAAGGATATCTCCCTCTCATACGATATCCACGGAAAATGGATGCAGAAGCTCGGCATATCACGCATACAGCCTTACTTCACCGCCTCCAACCTCGTGACCTTCACCCATTACTCAGGCATGGACCCCGAGGTGAACCAGTGGGGAAGCAGCGGTGCCGTTCAGGGAATCGACTGGGGCACATATCCTCACTGCAAAAGCTATGTTTTCGGACTTAACATTGACTTCTAAAACCCGCCACTTATTATGAACTCCAAATATATATTCGCCGGCCTACTCGGGCTTTCACTCATGCTCCCTTCCTGTGGCCTCGACTACGATCCGGTGAGCGACTACTCCGATGTGACCGAAGGGACCATCGACAACACCGTAGATGAGATCATCTACCAGAACCGTGCCGATGCTGAAAGCGCCCTCACAGCTCTCTACAACGACTTCAAGGGTAATCAGAACCAGCTTCAGCTCGACTTCCTCCTCATAGGCGACGTACACAGCGACAACGCCTATGCCGGCACCACCGGCTCCGAGGTGGTTGACCCCGCTACAAACGACCTCAACGGAACAACTCTCTGCGTGAACCGCGACTGGAACTATTATATGCTTCAGGCTGCGAAATGCACCAAATTTATCGTGGGTGTGGCTTCCGTAGGCGACAATTCACTTTCCGAAGCGGAGGTCAACAACATGCGTGCCCAGGCCGAGATTCTTCGCGCCTTCATCTGGTTCAGAATGGTGAGAATGTGGGGTAATATCCCTATCATCACCACAGTGCCCAAGGATATCACCTCCGACAATATCGAGGAATCTTACGAGAGCTATTTCCCCGCACAGAACACCGAGGCCGAGGCATATGAGTATATTCTGAAAGATCTCAACGATGCCATGCAGTTCGCTCCGGAAGGCAACTCCGACAAGACTATTTTCAGCAAGGATGTGGCCCGTGCCCTCCTCGCAAAGATATATGCCGAGAAGCCTGTGAGAGACTACACCAAGGTGATCGACTATGTAGATCAGCTCACCGCCCGCGGCTATGCCCTCTGCCCTGAATATGGCGACCTCTTCAATGTAGACGGTGCCGTGAAAGATGGCTTCACCGCCACTCCGCTCTACACCAACAGTGTGGAGTCGATTCTCGAAGTTCACTACCCTGTAGGTGGCGGCAACTGGGCTACCTGGATGTACGGACGGCCCCTCAACAACTGGGACGAGAGCTTCTCTTGGGCAAAATGGATCACTCCATCACGCGACCTGCTCGCCGCATTCGACAAAGAGGGAGATACTAAACGTAAGGAACAGACCGTTGTATACTACGAATGTGCATGGAGCAACTATTATCCATCAGACAACTATGCATTCATGTATAAGGTGCGTTCAGCCTTCAGCAACGTCTTCTTCCTACGCTATGACGACGTGCTTCTTCTGAAAGCCGAGGCTCTCATCAACGGTGAGAATGTTGACCTCGAAGGTGCAGCTGCAATAATCGATCAGATCCGTACTCGTGCAGGAGTGGCCAAACTTACCTCTGCAGAGAAGAGCAACAAAGAGAATCTCTTCAAAGCCTACGTCAACGAACGTCGTCTCGAACTCGCATGCGAGGGTGAGCGCTGGTTTGACCTCGTGCGCCTTGACCTCGTGGAGGAGACCATGGCCGCTGCTCAGCGCAACGACCCCGGACGTCTCCCGATAGCCGTGCCTTATACGAAGAACTCATACCTGCTTCCTATTCCGCAGGATGTGCTCGACACCAACCCCAACGTGGTGCAGAACCCCGGCTATTAATCCTATCCTAATTATAATTTTTCATGACTACTACCAAAATGACTTTTGCATCCCTGTTCGCTCTCGCGGCTATGATGATATCCTGCGGCAGCGACAACAACAACGATGTCACCAAACCCGACACACCGGTTCAACCCGAACAGCCGGTTGCCTCCGATGTGAGGGTGGTGACTACCACTGCCAACCGGGCGAAAGACCTCACGGAGTCTACAATCGCTTTCAGCACCACCGACAACATGTCGCCCTCCACCATCCGCATCAATCCGGGTGAGACTTTCCAGGAGATCGATGGTTTCGGTGCGGCTATCACAGGCTCGACAGCCTACAACCTGCTGAAGATGGCTCCCGCCGACCGTACGGCTTTCCTCAAGCAGACATTCTCCCCCACCGAGGGCTACGGGATGAGCTACATCCGTGTATGTATCGGATGTTCCGACTTCTCCCTCAGCGAATACACCTGCTGCGACACTCCGGGAATCGAGAATTTCGCCCTCACCAACGAGGAGACGAAATATGTGATCCCCGTGCTCAAGGAGATTCTCGCCATCAATCCCTCCATCAAGATTCTGGCCTCTCCCTGGACCGCTCCGAAATGGATGAAGGTGAACAACCTCACCGAGCTCAAGCCCTACGACTCATGGACAAGCGGACAGCTCAATCCTGCCTACTATCAGGACTATGCCGAATATTTCGTGAAATGGATAGAGGCTTTCAAGAAAGAGGGTATCGACATCTACGCCATGACCGTGCAGAACGAGCCGCTCAACCGTGGCAACTCTGCCTCCATGTTCATGGGCTGGGATGAGCAGCGCGACTTTATCAAGAGCGCCCTCGGTCCCAAATTCCGCGATGCGGGGATAAAGACCAAGATCTATGCGTTCGACCACAATTACAACTACGACAACTTGGCCGACCAGCAGAACTATCCGGTGAAGATCTATGCCGATGCCGACGCCTCACAGTATATTGCAGGAGCAGCCTACCACAACTATGGCGGAAATGTCGACGAGCTCAACTCCGTCCACAAGGCTTACCCCAATAAAGAATTGGTATTCACAGAGTCGACCGCCGGTGACTGGAACGACGGTGCAAACCTCCAGAAGCGCCTTGTAAACGACATGGAGCAGATCACACTCGGCACCGTAAACCGCTGGAGCCGTGGCGCGATTATCTGGAACCTCATGCTCGACTCCCAGAGAGGCCCCAACCGTCCAGGCGGTTGCACCACCGGTTTCGGTGCGGTGGATCTTGGCAGCGACAATCAGACTATCCGCAAGAACTCCTTCTACTACATCATGGCCCATATGTCGACGGCTGTGAAACCCGGAGCGGTGCGTATCGGTTCTTCCGGCTTCACTCAGTCGGGTCTTACCTACTCGGCCTTCAGAAACCCCGACAATTCGTATGCGCTGGTGCTCAGCAACAGCAAGAGCGATGATGTGAAGGCCACTGTCGATGATGGCAGCCATCATTTCCCCGTCACTGTGCCCGGCAACGGCATTGTGTCACTCTCCTGGAAATAATTAAAGGAGCGTGGCTGCATCTCTCCGCGTATGACCGGAGAGATGCGGTTAGCCCTAAACTCTAAACCCTCAACCTAAACCCAAAATGAAACCCTATAAACTATTATCTCTGCTTCTCGCGTCGTCGGCCATGCTGACCACTGCCTGCAGCGACGATGACAAACTGCTGCCCGGAAATCCTACAATGGATATCACAGGTAACCTCGAGAGCGCATGCTTCGGCGACTCCCTGAAATTCTCCATCAAGGCCAGCGACCCGCAGGTGGCTCTCTCCACCATCCATGCCGAACTCTATTTCGGCGATGAGATGGTGAGCGAGAGAGTGATCCGCACCAAAGAGAACGGCGCCACATATGAAGGTAAGCTCTATGTGCCCTACTACGCCAACATTCCCGACGGACAGGCCACTCTGCGCCTCACCCTCCAGAATATTAATTTCACCATCACCGAGAAGACCTACAACGTAGCCATCACACATCCCGACTACCCCTCGCTCACTTTCCGTGCCGAGACCGGAGAGGAATACACGATGAACCGTGAGGAAAAATATGTCTATTCCGTCACCCAGCGTTTCCCGGCAGAGATGCGCGGTGTGATTGTGGCTCCTGCCATGGGTGAG
>CAMWZE010000016.1 GCA_947178685.1 uncultured Porphyromonadaceae bacterium | reverse complement strand
GTTGGGCACAATTCAACTGCAGTAAGTCTATTTCATGGGAACTAAAGTTCGAACTCGATGTATTGTATGTAGACCATATCTCTTTTCTCACCGATTGTCGGATTATTGCAAAGACAATATCGAAAGTTTTGAAAAGGGAGGGTATTTCTGCCGAAGGTCAAGCCACAATCGAGAAATTCAACGGTCATAATTAAAAAACATTTAAGCAATCCGTACCGTGATTTCAGTCTGCATCGCTACATATAATGGAGAGAAATATATAAAGGAGGAGATAGAAAGCATTCTCCCGCAGCTCGGCTGTGAAGATGAGATAATCGTGTCTGACGACGGATCAACCGATACCACCTTGGAGATTATCCGAGGATTTAATGATCCTCGGATAAAGATAGTGTCACACAACAAAGAGAAAGCTTTATATAAATTCGACTATACGACCCATAATTTTGAAAATGCCCTCTCTTACGCAAAGGGAGATTATATATTTCTCGCTGATCAGGATGACGTATGGCTTCCCGATAAAGTTAATGTTACACTGGAAGCTCTACGTAACAACGATATTGCCATATCGGACTGCGTGGTGGTTGATAAGAATCTGAAGGAAATAAAACCTTCAAGATTCACCAAAAGCAGACCCTCCGTAAAGATCTCAAACAATATTCTATCCTGTAATAATCCTGGCTGTTGCATGGCTTTTCGCCGTTGCGTGCTCAACACAGTGCTCCCCTTCCCCAAAGCTGGAGTAGCCCACGATTTATGGATAGCTGTATACGGTGCAATTTTCCACAATGTAGAGTTTATTGATAAGCCGCTCATACTCTTCCGCCGTCACGATGGCAATGTATCAGAAAGTATGGGCAAAAGCACCGCTTCCCTAAGTTATAAATTATCTTATCGGCTAAAGATTATGAATGCCCTTCTGAGAAGGGCAGGGTTAATACGTTTTATACGTAATTTCCGATAAGGTCTTCCCCGGTAATATAAGTTATACCCTGCCGATAATAATCCTCAATTTAAGCCAGAAGTCACTCGACCGACTGTTCAGTGTATACCCCTTATCTTTCAAAAGGGCGAATCGTTTTCTTGGCGACTCTCTATAGCCTGCCATTTTCATCACGGCTTCACGTCCCTGAGGAGACATAAGGTCACCCACTGTTCTTAAGAGTTCCTTCGCGGTAGTTTCCCTGTAGCCGGTGCCGAGATTGGTCTTAAGAGCCTTTATTCTCCTTCTCCAGGTGTCGCTCCACTTCGTCTTGCTCCCTATCTGATTTGCATCATGCTGCCTGTAGAGAATGTAGGCGGCCGGATCTATATACACACGCCCGCATAATACAGCTACCATATAGCACCAGTAGTCATGTGCTATCTCCTGCGCAGGGATTCCACCACTCTTGAGACACTCCAGCATCCTACGGTTAAATACTATCGTACACCCTGTGGCGTAATTCCGCACAAGACAGCTTTTAACAGTTGGTGGAGGAATAGGGCCGTTGACGAGTTGCCCTATCTTCCCATCTTTGAAGTAATATTGGTTGCAACAATACAAGGCACACTCTTCAGGCACGGTCCCCAATGTGTCTACAGCTGCATATAGTTTCTCAGGCAGCCAGATATCGTCTTGATCGGCAAAGGCAAAATAATCAAATTGCAGATATTTCTTGGCAGCTGTCTGTATGAGTGTATGAAACGATCTTTTCCAACCCACATTATCCCCTTCCTCAATATAAAACACACCGGGATAGCGAGAGCTGTAACTCTTCAAGATAGTCAGAGTATTATCCGAAGAACCATCGTCACGCACAAGAATACCGATCTCAACATCTTTTTGGGATAGGATACTGTCAAGTTGCTCTTCAAGATATCTCTCACCGTTATATGTCGACATCATTATCAACACTTTCTGCTTCTTCATAACCTAAGAGTTTATCTATTCTTTAACCACGGCATAAAGAAATGCCTGTACAGGTTATTACGTTTCGGCAAATTCTCTTTATTGAATACAGAGACATAAGGAAACCACCGATCTCTCATTGAGTTGAGATAATATGCTTGTGAAAGCAACATGAGGACTATATAAACTATCTTCATCCACTCTCTCATTTTGTCACAGGTGAGCAAGTTGGCCGCGGCAACCGTTATGTACAATGATGTATAGTTTGTAAAACGTGAGAAAATCACCGGGATAGCGAACGTGCCCATACAGAGAAGAATCTGTAAAAGAAGCATTTGTCTGAACATTGTCTCCTGTCTGATTATGTGGAATCCTATCAAAGTCAGCACTGCGGGAAAACCGCTCTTCACAAGCTCTGCCAATCGCCAGTTGATGGTAAGGTCTTTCGTACTTTCAACATACATGGTGATACGCCCTGTAATGGAGGCGATATTGAGCATATCATTAAGATTCTCCACCAAAGGGGTTATGGCGGCTGCGCCAAGACACAAGACAAAAAATATCCAGTTAAGTTTCAACCAACGTACAAACGGGAAAAGCCATATAATGATGGCTGAATAATGGAATACCAGAGAGAATATGGAAAATAAATAGTAGCGTATCCACCGCTTTTCCTGAAGATTTTTGTAGTTAACCAGCGATATACCTACGGCTGCACTTTCACGCATTATCTCTACCGAGAAATAGAGCCATTGGAGAATAATGAAAAATACTACTCCCAGAAATACGTTGCGACAGTACCTGTGGAGGAATATGAAGATCGTACTTGTTGTGATGGCAGACATTATCATCTGTACAGGCCAGAACTCGTTGGTGAATGACTTACACAACGCGTACACCCACATCAGTCCCGGTTCAAACCTGACTTTCGGAAAATGCGCTCCGTTCAGAATCTCCCCTATCGACGGATAAGTGCGGTAGGCATTCATATACATGATAGTATCAATGCCCACCTTATACCGAAACCCAATAAGGGCCACCATGTACAGACCTACTATTGCAAGATAAATTTTTCGCAGTCCCGGACTCATCTTGTCGTTCAAGAAGACTCCGAGAAGCGCTGCTATCAATGCTATGAGATATGCCATCTTAAAAATCCACTTTAGATTCTCAAATTCTTTTCATTTCCCCCTGACGTAATTCACGCTCAGTGAATATGAGCCAGATAATACAGCTTATAGCTTGAGCCACCACAAGAGCCCATACCACTATATCAGCATTTATGAAAGCCGCCAACAGAAGCATCCCGATTATTATACTTGATTTCAAAGTCTCAAGATATAATATTTTTCTCGTGCTGCCCAATGTCTTGAATATGGTCCTGCACAACACCTGCAGCGTCACCGGAATAATACCAATCGAGAGAACCTGCAATATATAAGTACCCCCCAGCCATTGGTCGCCCAATACGAAAGAGATAATGGGACGAGCAAATATCACAAAAACTGCGCTGATCATAACCAACACTATTGTCGTCAGCTTCAGAAGTCGGTAATAGGCAACCTTAACCTTCTCCACACTGTCATACTTGGAAAGTATCGGAAACACACTCTGGTCCATTATCGGTCCCAAGGCACTCTGACATGAATTCGTGAGACGAGACACTTGCGTATAATAGCCTGTAAAGTTCATCGACGCTATCTTAGCGATGATATTGGTGGAGATATTATTGGCAATTGTACTTATGCCATACGAGCCCAGGAGATTAATGCCGAATGAAAATTGATATCGGAAAGATGCCTTCGAGAATGTGAGACGCGGAATGAATCGGTTGTAGGCACCCATCAGCAACAAAGTCACAACAGCCTGTACAATCTGTTGCCACACGAGAGACCAATAACCATATCCTTTCAGTGCAAGACACACAGCTGTCCCGAGGGATACCAGTCCACTGACAACTATAAACACTGCGTATAGCCTGAACTTCAGTTCCCGAAATATCATAATACGCTGAACCACTCTGAAAGCCTGAATCAGAATCGTCACTCCAAGCAATCTCACCACCCCAGTCAGTTCCGGTTGGCTATAGAAGGTAGCTATCAAGGGAGCTATCGCATACATTACTCCATACAGCACTATACTGACACCGAGATTGTAATAGAATAAGGTCGAATAGTCAGTCACAGTCACCTCCGGTTTCCGAAGGAGTGCACCTCCCATCTCGGAATCCACCATCATCTGGGAAATTGCAATAAAAATCGTAACAATCCCTATGATTGCAAAATCGTCCGGAGTGAGCAGTCTCGACAAGATCACTGTCGACAGCAACGTGATGCCGGTTGATCCGAACTGCGATACACCGTTCCATATGACAGCTGTACGTAAGCGCATGAAAAAATCAGATGTTAGTCCTTACACCAATATTATTATTGTCAGATAATATTTTTCTTGATCACGTCTACGATATATCTCACATCCTCATCCTTCACATATGGTCCGGAAGGCAGACAGAGTCCCTTGTGGAACAGGTCTTCGCTCACCCCGTTCACATAGGCCGGAGATGTCTTATATACGGGTTGCTTATGCATAGGTTTCCACAACGGTCTCGCCTCTACATTAGCGGCATCCAAGGCCACACGCATCGCCTCAACATTATTGTTAGGTTGACAATCCGTGACCGGGGTTGACGATTTATGCACCACTCCGGCGGCTCCACCCACAGCCTTGTCGATTACATTTTGATATACATTGTCTTCCCCCTTAACCCTTACCGAAGGATCAATGACGATTGCAGACAACCAATAGTTAGAGTCGAACTGTGGTGATGGATTTTTATGAAGTGTTATTCCATCAACATCCTTGAGCAATTCCTCATATAAGGCATGCACATGGCGATGGTGGGCTATATGTTCGTCGAGAATCGTCATCTGGCCTCTTCCGATACCCGCACATATATTACTCATGCGATAATTAAATCCTATCGACTCATGTTGATAATAGGGATAAGATTCACGGGCTTGGGTGGCAAGCCAAAGCACCTTGCGGGCATCTTCGGCATTCTCGCATATCAGTGCACCACCACCGGATGTGGTGATCATCTTGTTGCCGTTGAACGACAGCACTCCATAGCGTCCAAACGTGCCGAGCACCTGTCCGTTAAAACGTGAGCCGAAGCCCTCTGCAGCATCTTCAAGCACCGGAATATTGTAACGGGCTCCAATTTCCATTATTCTGTCTATGCGGTAGGGCATACCGTAGAGCGCAACCGGTATGATAGCTTTGGGTGTCTTTCCTGTCTTTGCAATTCTATCTTTGATTGCCTCTTCCAGTAAATCCGGATCCATATTCCAGCTCTCCGGCTCTGAATCAACAAAAACGGGAGTAGCCCCTACATATGTGACAGGATGACTGGAAGCGCAGAAAGTAAAACTTTGCACCATCACCTCGTCACCTTGACCTACCCCGAGAGCTGTCAAGGCAAGATGAATGGCACCCGTACCGGAAGACAAGGCCACCACCTTTCTGTCAAGCAGTGCCCCGGAATCAGTACGATTTACAAATGCATCCAAATCTGCCTCAAAACCATTGACATTAGGACCCAGAGGCACAACCCAGTTATCGGCAAAGGCTTCTTCTATGAATTTCATCTCCTTGCCGCTCATATGTGCAAGACATAGTAATATTCGCTCTCTCATATATATTTTTCCTTTTTCCGCAGTTTCGTTTATTTACAGACTCTTTATTTCAGGCACAATTCGTCAAGGAGGCTTGACACTTTAGGCCACATGCTCTCACTATCAAAATTCTCACATACCCATTTACGACCCTTTACACCGTAGGAGTTGGTAGAACCCTTCACACATTCAATCTGTGCGGCTATATCCTTCGGTGAAATGTCAATATACAGGCCTGTTTCTCCCTCTACTATTGAATCTACACATCCATGGGAACGCGACACCAGCACCGGCTTATTCATCGCCGACGCCTCAAGCACACTCATGCCGAAACCCTCTCTATATGATGGAAGAACAAAAACATCCATCAGTTGATAGTATAACGGCAACATGTTCTTTGCAATCCTTCCCGTCGCTATTATGTCAGGATTACTTTCAATTTCTTTCTTATACTCCTCCGGAAGTATATCACGAGTATCATAAGGCCCTACCAAGAGGAGCTTAACATTCTCATTACGTTTCCGCAGGAGTTTAAATCCATCCACAAGCTCCCTCACCCCCTTATCCTTACAAAGCCGTCCACAGAATCCTACTACGTAATCTTCCGGATCTAATCCAAGCGATCTTTTCAGTTCCGCAACAGATTCCTCATCCACCAAGTCAGGATTAAAAGTTCTTTTGGTGTCAATTCCTCCACATGTACCCTTTCCAATAACATATTGTTTGGCATCGGGATTGAGTCCGTCGGCCACAGCCAGGCGACTTAAGGAATTACTCACATTAACAACCGAGGTTGCCATATAAGCGGTGAGTCGCTCCACTGCCTTGAACACTTTCCGTTTCACTCCCTGGGCTGTGGTATAGATAAGGCCATGACGGTAATACACACGATTTTTAACACCCGCAAGCTTCGATGCCATCATTGCCACAAGTGCTCCTTTTGGCGTATGACCTATCACCATATCGAAATTCTCCCGACGCATAAGGTTTGCCAGCAATCTTATAGATTTAATATCCATAGTTGGAGAAATACTCCTCGCTATCGGAAGCCGGTGATAGACAATTCGATTTCTGTTGGTAAAGTCCGGATCTTCAGGAGAGTCGCTCACGACATGAATCTCATTACCTTGATCGACAAGGTAGCGCAGCTGCCCGTCGAAAAATGAGACTGCCGTGGGTAGAATTGTGAACACCTGTAGTATTTTCATCTGGCAGATAGCTTTTCAATTATATTTTGCCCGGCAATACCGTGATCAGATCGATATATTCGTTTTTCCTTGGGGACGAATCAACGGTTCTGCTAATATTCTCAACACGATGAAGATCACTTCCCAAGAAATCGATCATTCCATTCTTAAGAAGCCATTCCGCTTTCTTTCTGGAGGTCTCACCGTAGCCACCCACAAGGGATGCATAATTCATCTGAAACAGCACTCCTCGCTCTTTCAAGCTACGATAATCATCCTCATCCATATAACGATACCTCTCAGGATGAGCCAACACGGGATAAAAGCCCTTAGACTTAATTTTATCCAGCATATCGTCCAATCCCATAGGGGGATTATAATATGAGGTCTCTACCAAAAGATATTCTCCATTGTCACCCAACGGCATCACCTCTCCCGATTCCAGACGCTCCTCAAAAATGGAGTCGAGCATATGCTCGGCAGCCAGACGCAGTTCTATACTGCCCTTCCATGCACTACGGAGCTCATCGTATCTTTTACGGAGCTCTTCCGGAGTGTTCGGGATATCCTCCATAATATGGGGAGTAAGCCAAATTCTTTTTACACCGAGCTCTTCATATTGGCGCAAGGCAGCCAATGACTCATCCATGGTGCGGATGCCATCATCAACTCCCGGAAGTATATGGGAATGCCAATCGGTAAATCCGTTGAATATTCCGGATTGTCTAAGACTTTTCTTTTTCCCAAAAAGCCACATATCTGTCTCCCTTCTTTTTTACTTATTGTAACTTTGATAAGTGCCGTAAGTATAGTAGCGGCTATGCACGGCGGCTGTACCGTTAAGTATGACACTCATCTTTGTGAACTTCTGGTCCTCATAGAACTCATTCAGTTCTGTCAATGCACTCTTCTCAAGCAAGCCTGCTCGCACCACAAAGAGTGTGCGGTCGGCAAGAGGAGCCACAATCTGAGCATCCACCACGATATTCACCGGCGGACAGTCAACAAGTATGTAGTCATAATCAGACCTTGCTGCTTCCAGAAGCTCCTTAAGGCGACCGTTCTCAAGAAGTTCAGCCGGATTCGGAGGCATCTTGCCTATTGGCATTATTGAAAGCAACGGATTAGCCGGGGACGGCACTACAAGACTCTGCCAGTCATCGGTTGAACCGTTGAGATAGTTCGTAAGACCTTTCGATGGTAAATTGACATACATTGATGAGGAACCGTGACGCAAATCACAATCCACCAGAAGCACTTTCTTACGTTTCAAAGCAAACGAAAGTCCAAGATTATAAGAGATGAACGACTTACCGCTGCCCGGATTGAACGAAGTGAGCATGATAATCTCACACTTACTGTTCTTTCCGCCCATGAAGTCAAGATTGCTCCTAATAACGCGGAATGCCTCATTCACAACATCGCGGTCACCCTCCTTTACAACTGCGAGAGGTGCCTTCTCATCCTTCCGATTCTTAAGTTTACCGACGGTATCGAGTGCTTTAGCTTTCACCGGCTTCCCAACCTGTGGAATTTCACCGGCGAATGGTATCTTCACAATCTCAAGATCTTTCTTCTCTCTTACCTTGGTGTCGCTTACCTTACGGATGAAGAGCACCACCATCGGCAGGAACAATCCGAAAACGAAGGCAAAGAACATTATGAACATCTTCTTCGGCGACACCGGACGCAATGACCCCATAGGAGGGGTGATTATTCTGATATTATCAGCCGTAAACTTCTGACTCAACTCATTCTCCTCCCTCTTTTCAAGAAGGAAAAGATAAAGATTCTCCATAACCGACTGCTGACGCTTTTCAGAGAGCAACGGAAGTGACTTAGTAGGAGTAGACTGCATCTCCGTCTTGTTTCTGCTCTGCTCCTTCTTAGCACTCGCAAGGAGATTGTCAAGCTGATGCATCCGGTTGGACATACCTTTAAGGATAGCATTCCTCAGATCGGCAAGTTGCACGTCGTAATCCTTTACTATAGGATTATTTTCCGATGAACTCTGCACAAGGGAATTTCTATTAAGCAACAGGTCGTTGTAGCCGGCGATCTGCGCCTCCACCTCTTGCGACTGTACCCCCGTATTTATAGGAATTATCTTGTTACGGTTAGCCGGATCCTTTAAATACTCCGACATATAGCGGCAAAGTTCAAGATTGTTGGTGAGATTGATGATTCTATCATGGAGTTCAACGTCTTTTCCCAACATAGCAGCCGACCGCTCCGGAATATTCATAGCGTTCTCCTTAGACTGATATTGAGCTATATTAGCGTCAACACTACCTAATTCCTGCTCTATTATATGCAGACGTTCTTCAATAAAGAGCGAGGTAGCTTTGGCAATCTTGTTCTTGTCGCTGACGTAGTTCTCATTGTAAACGTTCACAATCTCTGTAAGAACAGCCTCAGCTCGTTCTACACTCACATCCTTCATTACCAAGGCTATCACATCAGCATACTCCTCCTTGAGATCGCCGCTCACTTTCTTGGAGTAAGTCTCAATGGCTGAATGGAGGTCATTCTTGGTCACTGTTATCGTGGTCGTTTTACCCGGCTTGTCTGTGGCGGGAGTTTCTTTATAGATTGGGTTGGCCGTGATACGTATCTTCCCTAGAGGTGTCGATATCTCCTCCCCTATCTTGACATTCTCAACAGTTTCCTTATGTTTCACCTTCTTATTGTTGGCATCATAAGAGATGAATTTATATAGACGAAGCGTGCCGTCGGGATTTATATCACAGCTGAACTTAGCCGCATCATCGTGGGTGAGATCAATAAAATCGACATAGAAAGGAAGATTGGTACCGAACAGATCAGTACCGTGAAATGAGCCTTCCTTAAAATAATCCACATCCAGACGAAGTCTGTCAACCACTTCACCCATGACAGCCGGAGACGTTATCGTAATCAGCTCGTTATAGACATTGGAATTGCCTGAAACCAACCCCATAGACGCGAAAGTGCTTGCCATCCCACCGATGCCTCCACCTGCTTCCTGATCCTTTACCAAAATCTCTTCCGAACGCTCATACTCGGGTTGCTGACATTTTATATAAAGGTATCCACATGCAAGGAAGAGAAACAATGAGGATAATATCCACATCCAATTTCTGAGACATAGCTTCGTGAACTCCTTAACTGTAATCGGCTCATTTCCGCTTTTCGTCGAAGATGTATGCACACTATTGACTGACATCGACATATTGTTTTAGGTTATTTGAAAATCAACACCGCGATGCTCGCAAGAACCGAGGCGAGTGACACCCAGAATCCGGCAGAGATGAGGTTATTGCCGTTGGCGGTGGTCTGACGTTTCTTTACATTGTTGGGTTCTACATATATCACATCATCCTGACGGACATAATAAGCCGGTGATTTCACGAGTTCTGAGAAATTCGTAAGATCCACCCTATAGGTGTGCACACCATCGGCCTCATGCCTTACAATGGCAACATTCTCACGTTTTCCCTGTATGCCGAGGTCTCCTGCCATAGCGATAGCCTCCAGGATAGTAAGTTGATCTTTATTAAAATTGAATTTCCCGGGACGATTCACCTCTCCCATCACAGAGAAGCCGGCACTTAGGAATTCCACTGTTACCACCGGGTCTTTTACGAGTTCGCGTCCCATGAGCTCACCTTTGATAAAGGCCGCCAGCTCTCCACGAGTCATACCCTCAACCTTTAAAATACCCAACACCGGGAAGTCAATTGTACCTTCCGGAGTCACCGTATAGTCGGAGTAGCCATCTCCGGGTCGGTCGCCCGGCAATGTAAGGTTGAAGAGATTAACCAATTGCGGATCCTTAGTCTTTATGATAATTCTAAGCTTATCGGCAGGCTCCACTTTTATCTGAACGCCTGACGGCATCGTATGAACCGCTTCCGTTAGATCCTGAAAATATGTCACATTCTTCGGCGCAGAGCAACCGGTGGATCCCAAAAGCACAAGGCTGATGGAAAAAGCCGCCACTCCCTTAAGAAATTTGCTTTTCATTATTATTACTAAGTGGATTAGTCGTAAAGTTTTACATTGAGTTTCTTCTCCCTGTTTCTTATAGCCTTCGACAGAAGCATATTTGCCACTGTCCATATGATAATGTCGGCCACGATGATGGCCGTAGGGTTAAAGTATGGGGAGAGTATGATGTTGACTATGATAAACACCATCGAACACACAAGGATCACAATCAACGCCAAGCGCTGATTGAGTCCGAGAGCCAACAGTTTATGATGGATATGGCATTTGTCGGGAAGAAATGGATTGCGGTGACGTGCCACTCTGTGAAGATACACACGCACCACGTCGAAACATGGAATCACCAATGGGGAGAGGGCAACAATCAACGGATTGTAATCATCGGTAGCGAAATGGCTTTCATCAATATGAATAACAGCGATGGCACAGAACACAAGAATCATACCTGTGGTCAAGGCTCCCGTGTCGCCCATGAATATCTTCTTCTGTCTCTTTACGTTGCCAAATACATTGTAATAGAAGAACGGGAGCAACGTGCCCACTGCCGCACTTGCCAACATAGAATAGATGTAGTCTTCCCCTTGATAAAAGACAATGGCATAAAACACCAGCGCCACAGTGCTGAGACCGGAGGCAAGACCGTCAATACCATCGATAAGATTGATAGCATTCACTATGAAGACTACGGCGAAGGCTGTCACAAGGAAAGCGAACCAACCGGGAAGTTCTCCGAGCCAAAGAAACCCGTAAAGGTCGTTGACATATAATCCGGATGCACATATAAGCAGAGCAGATAGAATCTGCACTATGAACTTCGCCATATAGCGCACACCGATAAGGTCGTCGGCCATACCCACGAGAAACATCAGCAATACGGCACAAACCATAAAATAGATCGGCACACTCGAATCGACGAACACATCCCACATATCGGGACTAATAAGTCGAAGATTGCAGCCAACCACCAAGGCAAGTGAGAATAATATCGACGGGAGGAATGCTATGCCTCCTAATCGTGGCACCACTCCTTTATGAACCTTGCGTTCGTCTACTTCGTCAAATAGCTTCTTTCTGAAAGCTATCAAAAGAATCTGGGGTATAATGATGCCGGCCAGAAGCAGCGACACCGCAAATGTCAGTATATCGTTTGTGATCCAGTTTACCATATCATCTTGGGTTTTGAACGACAAAGTTAGCTATTTTATGTCTAATTCTCAAAAATAACCTTAAAGTCTTTTTTCAGAACGTAAATTATACCAATTTTATTGAACAATACGTTCTATTTATACATTATATTATTCTCCTCACCTCTGAGATGCTCTTTTCGAACGGATTATTTCCAAACATTTCAACGTTGTCTTCAACAAATAACTCTCGTCATTTAGTGTCGTACAATGTGGCAGTCTTAATTCGCATCTCTTCCCCTCAGTTATTCTATATGTATAGATTTTCCCAAAAAATCCTTTCCGGACTTCAAGGTTTCCGTCTTTTCATGCTTCTGACAGTCTCTGTCGGACACGCTCTAAGCACCTATGCCACAGGTATCGACTCATTACGATATAACGTTCAGACCCGTGCAGCTTTCTCCTCCGATGCCCACAACCCATTCTGGCTTGTCAGTAATCTTCAGGGACTCGGCTCTCCTCTGAAAAACAGTGGATATGTGCGTGCGGCTACCTTCAAGGATATTGACACCGACAAACGATTTTCCTGGGGTGCGGGTGTGGATCTTGTCGGAGCATGGCGTTATCCGGCTCCGTTTCAGATTCCTCAGCTTTACGGAGAAATCAAGTACCGGGCTTTCCACGTTCTTCTTGGCAGCAAAGAGATGTGGTGTGACCATAATGACCCCCGACTCTCTTCCGCC
>CAMWZE010000015.1 GCA_947178685.1 uncultured Porphyromonadaceae bacterium | reverse complement strand
TTTGTTATCCAGTTTGTTATATTGTGGAATTTCGAGATAATAAACGCTTTCTCCCCACTCGTCAAATTCCATATTATGCCCTACCACTCGAATCTCGTATGGTTTCTCAAAATGAGAATAAATATCGCTTGGAAGATAAGTCTGAATTAGATAGCAATCATCATTTATAATATTACCATTAGTATTTGGCAAGGATTTTACCATGAATATACAACAGTTGCGGATTTAGATCAGTGGAGCGTGAGGTTTCCAACGGAATTACGGAAGGATTCGTCAATAAGCTTAAGACGATCAAAAGAGTTATGTATGGGAAAGCCAAATTGCCCCTGTTAAAGATAAAGATGGTAATGACAACATGGATTTTCAACTAAAGTAGGAAAGAACCTCTTTTGTCAGAGAATCGGAGAGTGACATGAAATTTGGAGGATGTTGATAAGAATATGTCATGAAGACAAAACAGAGTCAGAACAATAATACTTCCAATTTGTTATTCAGTTATACCTTACTATAATCAGTTCTAATTACCGAAAGGGAAATCAGATAACCGAAAAACTCAGCTATGAAAGACGACCTTCTATCCAAAGAATATGATGTTATCGTCATAGGAGGGGGTGCTACCGGAGCAGGTACCGCCCGCGACTGCGCGATGCGCGGACTGAAGACGATATTGATAGAGCGCCTTGACTTTACGGCCGGAGCAACCGGACGCAATCATGGCTTGCTCCACAGTGGCGCCCGTTATGCCCATACCGATCCGGAATCAGCCGCAGAGTGTATTAAAGAAAATATGATACTCAAACGCATCGCCCGCCACTGTATAGAGGAAACGGGTGGACTCTTTGTGTCTTTGCCTGAAGACGGACTCGACTATCATGAGGCTTTCATAGCAGACTGTCTGCGGGCAGGAATCCCGGCTGAAGAGCTTGATCCTAAGGAAGCACTCCGTGTAGAACCCTCCGTCAATCCCGAAATCATAGGAGCGGTGAAAGTGCCGGACGGTTCGGTTGATCCGTTCCGACTGACGACAGCCAATGTAATGGCCGCGAGAATGAACGGAGCAGACATCATGACTTATCAGGAGGTGACCGGTTTTCTAAAGGAAGGAACAAGGATAACGGGAGTGAAGCTTCGCTCACGCCGCAATGGTGAAGAAACCGAAATCCGGGGGCGCGTGACAATCAATGCCGCCGGCATATGGGGTCACCGTCTGGCGGAACTTGCCGGAATAACACTGAATATGTATCCCGCAAAAGGCTCGCTCCTTATCTTTGGCCATAGAATCAACCGGATGGTGCTCAACCGCTGTCGTAAACCCGGGGATGCCGACATTCTCGTTCCCGGCGACACAATCTGTGTGATCGGCACCACCTCTACACGCATACCTTACGATGAAATAGACAACATGGAGGTAACACCCGAGGAAGTTGACCTTCTCCTGCGCGAAGGAGTGAAGCTTTCTCCGCAGATGGCCTGGACTCGCATATTGCGAGCCTATGCCGGAGTGCGTCCCCTTGTAGCGTCAGACGACGATCCGACCGGAAGAAGCATCAGCCGCGGCATCGTCTGTCTTGACCATGAGAAGCGCGACGGTGTGGAGGGATTCATCACCATCACCGGAGGAAAGCTAATGACCTATCGCCTGATGGCACAGGAAGCGACCGACATGGCCTGCAAGAAATTAGGGGTGGAGAGGAAATGCCAGACGGCGGAGATTCCACTTCCCGGCTCGGAGGAGACTCCGGACGACACACGTCGCCGCTCACACATCATAGAACTAAGCACCGAACAGAAGGCAGCGGAAGACCGCCACGGTTCGCTTACCGGGAAAATTGTCTCTGATGATGATGCGGCAGATGCCCTTGTCTGCGAATGTGAGCAAGTCTCGGTGGGAGAGGTTAACTACGCCATAGAGGAGCTGCATGTACATAATCTTGTCAATCTCCGCAGGCGTACCCGTCTCGGGATGGGGACATGCCAGGGAGAGCTGTGTGCCTGCCGTGGAGCGGGTCTTCTCGAACGCCATGATAAATGCACACAGCGGAGCCTGGATGATCTCGCCTCCTTCCTTGACGAACGCTGGCACGGTATGTTCCCCGTCTGCTGGGGAGAGACACTTGTAGAAATACAGTTCACCTCCTGGCTCTATGAAGGAGTGTGTGGTCTTGACCCAACGGAAGTGAAAGTGACAGAAAATCCCACCCAACATTAAAAAACAGAGCCATGAGATTCGATACCATCGTAATAGGCGGAGGACTGAGTGGCCTCGTATCCGCTATTGAATGTGCCCGTGCGGGGCAAAAGACGGCTGTCGTCTCAGCCGGACAGAGCGCGCTCCATTTTTGGTCGGGCTCATTTGAACTACTGGGAAATATTGACGGCAGACCGGTGATTGACAATCCGCTCGGAAGACTCGGCGAACTTTCGGAAGATCATCCCTACCGAAAGATAGGGGAGGAAAAACTGAGAGAATTGCTCGGAAAAGTGCCCGGCATCATATCCGATGCGGGATTGAAGTGTACGGGTACCCTCGACCGCAATCATATGCGTCTGACCCCTCTGGGCTTTCTCAAACCGGCTTGGCTGACCCTCGGGGATTACGTATCTTTTGCGGCAGACCAACCCCTTCCCTGGAAGAAAGTTGCTCTGGTCAATATCTATTCCTATCTTGACTTCTATCCCCGATTTCTTGAATACGGGTTGAAGAAGAGGGGAGTGGAATGCAGTATTTCCAATGTCAACATACCGCAGCTGGACACACTTCGTAAAAGCACCACCGAGATGCGCGCCACCAATATGTCTCGTATCCTTACAGATTCAGCGGTTGATGCACTCGCAGCCGAGGTTGACAAAGCAGCCAAAGGGGCAGATGCGGTGATTATGCCAGCCATCCTCGGGATATACAGTGATGCTCCTGTGGAACGTTTCAGAAACCGTGTGAGTGTCCCGGTATGGTTCGTGCCTACGACTCCCGCTTCAGTGCCCGGAGTGCGCTGTCAACTCAGCTTACGAGATCTCTTCATCCGCCTCGGAGGAGAGTTTCTTCCCGGAGACACTGTCAAGGGGGGCTATTTCGAGAAAAACCGTCTCCGCCGCATCCATACAGTCAACTTAGGAGAAATGCCCCTTGAGGCTGATAACTTCATAATATCCACCGGCAGCTTCTTCGGCCACGGACTCATAGCCGACATGGAGCGTATATATGAACCCGTCTTCGGGCTTGACCTGAATGTGACCGGGGGTCGAACCGAATGGTATCGCAAGGATTTCTACGCCTCCCAGCCCTATATGTCATATGGCGTTGTCACCGACTCCCATCTCCGACCCTCCCGGAAAGGGGAAACAGTTGAGAATCTCTATGCTACCGGAGCATTACTCGCCGGTTTCAATGCCCTGAAAGAGGGTTCAGGCGCAGGCATCACACTCGCCACCGCCCTTCACGCCGCATCCAGTTTAACCTAATCCCTTACCGCTATGATGACCCTTCAACAACAGAATATCAGCGACAATAATTTTGAATCGTGTATAAAATGCACGATATGCACGGTCTATTGTCCGGTCACTGCGGTGAACCCGGATTATCCGGGGCCGAAGCAGGCCGGTCCCGATGGAGAGAGATACCGCCTGAAAAAACCTCTGTATTATGACGAGGCATTGAAATATTGCCTCAACTGCAAACGTTGTGAAGTGGCTTGTCCGAACGACGTTCGCATAGGAGACATCATCCAGTCCGCCCGCATTAAATATGGTCGTCACCGCCCGTCGCTGCGCGACTCCATCCTTGCAGACACCGACACAGTGGGAACAATGGCCTCGGCATTTGCACCGATAGTCAACTTCACCCTACGTCTGAAGCCGGTGAAGCTTCTTATGGATACCTTCTTAGGAGTAGACGATCATCGCACGTTCCCGAAATATTCCTCCGTGAAATTCGAGACGTGGTATAATAAACACACCGCAGCGGAGCAGGAAAAGTTTCTGAAAAAAGTGGCCTATTTCCATGGGTGCTATGTAAATTATAATTACCCAAAGCTTGGAATGGACTTCATAAAGGTCTTCAATGCGATAGGAATCGGAGTATCGTTGCTTGATAAGGAGAAATGTTGCGGAGTGGCAAAGATAGCCAACCGCTGCATCAAAGATGCAACCCGAGACGCGGAAATCAACCTCAAGGCCATCCGAGAGGCTGTCGGCAATGGAATGGACGTGCTTCTGACCTCTTCGACCTGCTGTTTCACCATCCGCGACGAATATCCGCACGTTCTCAAACTGGAAAATGAAGATGTTCGCGACCATGTCTCCCTTGCGACGCGCGCCCTTTATCGCCTTGTCGATGAGGGGAAGGCCAAGCTTGTATTCCGCAAGGATTTCCGCAAGAGGATAGCCTACCACGTGCCATGCCATATGGAGAAACTCGGATGGAGCATATATTCGACGACACTTCTGAAAATGATACCGGGCCTTGACTTCGTTCGCCTTGACCCGCACTGCTGCGGGATAGCCGGGACATATGGTTTCAAGAAGGAATACTACAATTATTCCCAAGCAATCGGAGAACCCCTCTTCCGTCAGATTCTCGATTCAAATCTCGACTCGGTTGCAACAGATTGCGAAACCTGCAAATGGCAGATAGAGATGTCGACAGGACTCCCGGTTGAAAATCCCATCTCGATTATAGCAGACGCCCTGGATGTGGAGGCCACACGCAAAGCCAACAATGTCGAGGATTGAGAATATCCCAACTCCGGATGGCTCCCGAGAGAAAATGACAGAGAAATCCGGAGGTTATGTGTGCCTAAGAAGTAAATAAATTCCCTAAAATTAAAAATATCCCTCTACCATGGAAACAACTCAAGAATATCCCCGTTACATCCTTGCCCTCGATCAGGGCACAAGCAGTTCGCGAGCCATTGTCTTTGACCACGAAGGAAACATCTGCTCTGTAGCACAGCATGAATTTCCACAGATTTTCCCAAAATCGGGGTGGGTGGAGCATGATCCGCATCAGATATGGGGTTCACAGGCAGCCGTGATAGCCGAAGCCATATCGAAAATAGGAATCAACGGCCATAACATCGCCGCCATAGGAATCACCAATCAACGAGAGACCACCGTAGTGTGGGATGCTGAGACAGGCGAGCCCATCTATAATGCTATAGTATGGCAAGACCGTCGCACGTCAGAATATTGCGACTCCCTGCGCGAGCAGGGTCTGTCGGATATGATTCACAAGAAGACCGGGCTTATCATCGATGCGTATTTCAGCGCAACAAAAATCCGCTGGATTCTTGATAATGTGCCCGGCGCGAGAGAGAAAGCTGAGGCTGGCAAACTCCGTTTCGGCACTGTAGACAGTTGGCTGGTGTCGTGCCTGACACGCAACCACGTTCACATCACGGATGTCACAAATGCTTCACGCACAATGCTCTTCAATATCCATACCCTTGAATGGGATAAGGAGCTGCTTGAGCTCTTCGGCATTCCGGAATCGATGATGCCGGAGGTTAAGTCGAGCAGTGAGATCTATGGCTACACCACGACCACGCTCTTCGCGCATGAGATACCGATAGCCGGCATCGTAGGCGACCAGCAGGCCGCACTCTTCGGACAGATGTGTGTCGAACCCGGGGCTGTGAAAAACACTTATGGGACGGGTTGTTTCCTCCTCATGAATTCAGGCGACAAACCCATCGACTCCAAGAACGCCCTTATCACCACCATCGCCTGGGGATTGAACGGGAAGGTAACATATGCACTGGAGGGTTCGATATTTGTGGCCGGGTCGGTAGTGCAGTGGCTCCGCGATAATCTGAAATGTATCACGTCTTCGGCGGAGGTAGAAGAGTTGGCAGCCTCAGTTCCGGACACAGACGGAGTGTATTTCGTGCCGGCTTTCACCGGACTTGGAGCTCCGTATTGGGATCAATATGCACGCGGGGCCATCTCCGGTCTGTCACGCGGCTCCACGCTTGCTCATATAGCACGGGCCGCTCTTCAGGGGATAGCTTATCAGACTTATGACATCGTAAAGGCTATGGAGAAGGACTCCGGACTGCGTATCGCCAATCTGAAAGTGGATGGAGGAGCGTCGCGCAACAACCTTCTGATGCAATTCCAGAGCGATATACTTGACACGGAGGTGCTGCGCCCGCTTGTGACAGAGACAACGGCCTTGGGAGCTGCCTATATGGCCGGATTGGCAGTAGGGTTTTGGAAAGACCTTGACGAGATAAAGAAGCAGTGGAAGGTGGAACGCAAGTTTAATCCTTCTTCCGAACGAGAGAAAGTGGAGAAAGAGCTGGCAGGGTGGCATGACGCAGTGAGGCGAGTATTGACTCCGGATTCCCTCGAATAAAGAGTTGGAGCGGAATGGCTCTTGAAATTTGTAACATATCGCTTTTTCTAATACTTACCTCTAAACACATATAAATTATGGCACCATCAGTTTTCCTACAGTGCCTGTTTGAATTTCTGGGCACGTTTGTAATGATACTTCTTGGAGTTGGAGTCTGTGCCTGCACCTCCCTGACACGCTCGAAAGGGCAGGGAGCAGGCTGGGTAGTGGTCACTCTTGCATGGGGTCTTGCGGTCATGTGCGGGGTGTTGATAGCGGGCCCATACACTGGAGCCCATCTCAACCCGGCCGTGACAATAGGCCTTGCATCGGCTGGAAAATTCAGCTGGACCTTGGTAGCGCCTTATATTCTATCACAACTAATTGGCGCTTTCCTTGCGGCTGTGGCAATCTATTATTTCTATAAAGACCATTTTGATCTTACGGAAGATCCCGATACAAAATTAGGAGTCTTCGCCACTATTCCGGCGATAGAGAATATGAAAAGGAATTTCCTCTCCGAGGTGATAGGCACCTTCGTACTTGTGCTCGTCATCCTTTTTATGTCAGGAAAAGGGAATATGGCGGAGGTAGGTTTGGGCTCCATAGGAGCTCTCCCTGTGTCATTGCTCGTCATTGTAATAGGTATGTCTCTTGGAGGCACCACCGGCTACGCCATCAATCCGGTTCGAGACTTCGGTCCGCGCCTGGCTCATTCTCTTTTGCCAATAAAGGGGAAGGGTTCAAGCAAATGGAAATATGTATGGGTTCCGATACTGGGCCCTATCATCGGAGGAGTGTTTGCGGCTCTTGTCTACTGGGGTTGCACACTTTGCGGAGCGTGAATATATCTTGACACTGCTCCCTTCGGCACCCTTCATCCATTTTTCACCAAAATCCACCTGAGCATACTCCCCGTAGGGTGTCTCGGGCTGCTTGTTCATCTCCCGGATACTCTTCCTTCAGCCTGTCATGCACACGCGCCGCCGACACCTCCGGATATTTGGTGAGGTATGCCACGACATAATCCTCGTAAGCGTTAAGCTTGTGGCTGTAGATCTTGTTGTAGTTCCGGCTCGATACAAACTCATCGTAGCTCATCGAAGCATACAAAGATACTGTCTGCCTGTCAATCTCAAGCCTGCGAGAAATCTCGCTGTAATTTAGGCCATCTGAAATAAATTCCTTAATTTTGCTCCACATGGTGAGTTTTGATAGTTTGTCATGCTCTTCCATAGGCGTTTGTTAGTTTTAGGTTGCAATCCTAAAATTACAAACGCCTTTTTTATGTCCAAGTATGAGTGAACTGGTTATTGAATTTTTCCATTTTCTGGTTATTCAACTTTACCATTTTCTGGTTATTCAACTTTACCATTTTTTGTGGATGCAAAATTACCGATTACACATCATTGTCCGCAGGCATCTTCTTAGCAACTATATCCATAGCAATCTTGCAGAGATACATGTTCGTCCCGATTCCGGCGGTTGCGGTGATACCAGTCTCCGACAGAACCTCACGAATCATCTTGACAGCCAACTCGTGAGCCGTCCTCTTATACGTCTGGAGATAGTTGGTCCGTAAGCATTAACTCAGCTTATCGCAAGGTGTAGTTGCGTTAATGCTTACGTTGATAAGACAATCTTGATAAATGATCAAGGTAGTATTCAAACTCGGCACGAGTCGCTACCTGTAGAAATACAAACTCTGTACCTTCCGAAGCATTGAGATACTGCAACAAAGGGCGTACCGATGATTCCTTTTTCATATCATGAATGGACTGTTCCCATTCTGTTTCGAGAAAAAAATGCAACTCATGATTTATGAATTTAGTCGTTTCTTTAGCTTGGGATTGCGTTTGGATAGGGTTTGGTTTTGGATAGCGTACCCAATACCATTATATCCCTTGACATTGACTTTCATCACAGACCAACCGTTCTCCGTATGCTGATAAGTGATATGCTCGACAATGCACCGCAGCTTAATCATAATATTAACTGTTCTTTTCGTTTTTTACTCTTTCAACATAAAAGCAGAGATATTATTCTATCTTTTCAAATTTCTATATATAAGTATCCGGGATTTATGTACTTGTCTATTTTTTCTTTCGGTTCAGATTTGGGAATAGCCAATGCTAATAGTTGACGAGGTCGGGAACAAGCAACATAGAGCAAGCGATGCCTTTCCTTTAATTTCTTAGCATTGGAAAAAAGTTCAAGGGAAAGATTAGTTGATTGATTTTGTTTGAGAAAAACCAAGCAAGCATCAAATGTCAGCCCTTTAACTTTATGTACCGTACTTACTTCTGATGCGTAAGGATTGAATTTTATACGAAAAAAGTCACAGACAGCTGTCTGTTTTACATCTTTCATTTTACAGTGATCCATTCTTTGTTTTATCTCAAAGTCAATGGTTCCAACATCAAAATTGAAATGCTGTTCAATTAGGCGTTGCACATCTCTTTGCCACTGCTCTACAGAAAGAGTGGTTGATGGAAGCTTTCTCAAAAACAATAAAAGTTTAGAGATATCAAGTGGATTTTCTTCTAAATAAGATAAGGTTGAGACAAATTCATTCTTACCGGAATTTGAGGTTGAATTTTTCTTGTATTTGTCATTTATCATTGAATAAACATACATCATTGTCCTTATCGATTCAGTTATATCCCCTCTGGAAAATTCATCATACGATTTGATTATTAATGTTGGAATGCTTGATTTCCAACAAGATTTTGCATCTTCATTACCACTCAATTCTTTATATTGGTCAGTTCCTCGACATATTATTTTTCTTTTATGAAGGTCATGACTTTCACATATATTAATAAAGTGTTGGATCAGTTTCTGCTCATTGCCCTCATCAAAGTGATAGACATAAATCGGCAAGCCTAATGACTGTACCTTATGAGATCTAATTTCTTGGTCTTGTTTCTCTTTAATTTTATTGTATTGATCTATGATAGTTTGGGTACTTCTTCGATTGTGTATGAATTGAAGTTGGACCCATTTATTGTCATTAAGGAATTTTCGGAACATTTCAGGATAGGCGTTTCTCCACGCATAAATGCTTTGTCGTAAGTCTCCTACTAATTCAACATTTTGTAATCCGCCATTGATAAGTAGTTGGATTATTTCAAATTGAATTTTAGACATATCTTGAGCCTCATCCATTATAAGATAATTGAAGCGCTTTGCAAGTGCATGAGCTATTACTGGATGCTGGGATAGAATACACTTGGAATAATATTCAACATCTGCGGAGGTCAGGATGGCTAAATTAAGACGTCTGTTTATTATATGTCGTGCGACTACGTTACCTTCCGGAGCCTCTATTAGGAGATTCCCACAACAATAGGATTCGGGACCAATTATTGAGTATTCTTTATCCATGTGGGAGTAATAGAATTTCCGTTGCTCATCAGTTAATCTCGTATAAAAGCCACTATGCCATTTGCCATCTTTCCCCTTATAATGACGTTCATATAGAGAGGCATCTTTGGTATCATCCATAATTGTAGGCCGTTGTTTAAGTCCTGGTATAAGATACCAAAATGGTAAAACGATGTATTGACTCAGAAAACTATCTATGGTTGATATTACATGAGGAAAAGCAATACGTGAGCCATACAAACACTCATAGGTGTCTATCAATTCAGCGACAGCGTTATTCGTGAATGATAGACTGATAACCCTATTAGACTTACAACCATTTAACACCCCTAGTTTATAGGCAATACTTGTAGTTTTGCCGCTACCGGGACATGCCGTTAGAATAGAGAAGCCTTTAGCTTCAATATATCTTCTTCGTTCATCCGTTAATTCATATTCCATGACATCATTCTACTAGATGATTGATAGCCTCCCGCAAATAATCGGGTATTACAAAATCATTAAGAGTCTCAATCTCATAAGCCAATGCCTGTGCCATTTCTGATTTCCCAGGACAAGCTTTCCACATCAGAAGAGCAACATCCATTTTATTATCTTCCGAGAGATTACCAGATGGAAATGATGAAGTCATGTGCTTGTGCACTCTTTTCATATCTTCTGAAGAAATCTTTTGCAAAAATTTGAAAAAAGAGTTTTCAACTGTTTCCTCAATTGTGTCGCATACGTTAGCTCTGCATAGTTCATATTCAAAGGTCTTCTTACCAACGAATACCCCTATGAGTTTATTTGTGGAGAATCTACGCAATTTTGGAATACGATTACACTCAGGACTATTCTTAATTCCTTCTCGAAGAGATTCAAGCTTATCCTCATCGATTAAATGACTTAATGAGAAATCTTTGGAAACTGTAAACTGATCCCCATCTGTCACAACCGCGATTTTAAATGGCAACCGAAGTGTCTCATATTTAGAGTTAAAAAGAAGTAAAAACTGATAGAAGGCAGTACCCTCCATATTTACAATTTCGATCTGTCGCTCAGTCAAAGATTTCCCTAATTTCTTTGCAAAACATTCTATTAAAAGTGCTTCTGATACTCCTTCTACCAAAACGCAACCATTTGAGAAGAACAGTTGTGATCTTGTGACATCCAGATACCTTTGCAACATATACTTAAATCTTTTAATTTCAGTAGTATTTGATTCAAGTTCTTTACAATGATCTTCATGGTATTTGAATATATCGGAGACCTTTACAGCGCGTTCATTTATGATGATTAGATTCTCAAACGGAACCTTGGAAGTTAAAGTAGGAGAATGGGAAGTTATGAAGATTTGGCAATTATTCTGACTATCTGCATTGATTAAAAAATTATAGAGATTAACTTGAAGTTGTGGATGCAGATGTGCCTCAGGTTCTTCTATGAGAAGGATATAATGATAGTTCTTTTCATCTCGATGACATTCTTCAAGATCACTAAGAACAGTTGCTACGTAGAGGACATTATTATACCCAAGACTATTCTGATATAAGGGGAAGCCATCAGTTCCACCAGCATGGGGTAAAAATGGTTTTATGAGGCTGACGATTCGTTCAACTTTTCGGTCTTCTATTTGTAATCCAAGATTAAAGCCTTGATTGAGACGATCTAAATTGGTATTTACTAACTCTTTTGTAGAAGCGACTTCCGCCTGTATAAGCAGTTGAGCATTGGCTGTTTTTAAAATATCAACGTAGACTGAATCTGACTTTGCCTTTTTTATCTTTCGGTTAATTACAGCACCCAGTTTATTGTCCCATGGAGATAATAAGTCCTTTGTTGAATCTCTTAAAGCACCTAAATAATAGGATACAAAGAAATTCAGGGTTTCTGGATCTGCCCTCTGACCTGATTCCTTTCCAGTATAAAACTCTGTGCGAACTCGCCCTTTCAAATCTAATGTATACCTAAGGGTTACACGAGCGTGTAGGCAGTTGTCTACCAATATTAAATATTGGTAGAACAAACCCTCCTGCTCTTCAGACAAATCATCAAAGTCATATGTTATAATAATCTCCTCGCTTTGAATAGACTCTCCATCCTTCATCTCCACATGAAAATCATCTTGTGTGACATAAAGTGGTTGCTGCGTCCCTTTGCTATAGAAAAGTCTTATAGCATCGATAATCGCAGTTTTATTCCTACCATTTGGTCCAATCAACACATTCAGTTTTGGATCAAAATGTAACATAAGGTCTTTTATCCCTCTATAGTTTACAATGTGAAGTTTTGAAAGAAACATACAACTTTATTCCGCTTTTATCTTTATTCAACATTCCATTTACCACCGAAACGTTACTTATGAGGTAGCCTATTTTAAGTATAGAACTAGATTTATTAGTCAAATTTCAATAGGTATTATGCCATATTACGTCACCTTTGAAGCAGTTTGCTCCGAAAATATCGTCGCAGATGGTACGCAGACGCGACACCTCATTATCGTCAATTGAGATGAAGATTGCGCCCTTGTCGGAGAGCAACTGACGCAAAAGTACAAGGCGCGGATACATCATGCAGAGCCATTTGTTGTGGGGCGTGAAATCCTCTCCCTCAACCCTGACCACCTCTCCAAGCCAACGAAGAATGTGAGGGTCATTGACGTTATCGTTATAACACCAGTTTTCTTTGCCGGTGTTATACGGCGGATCGATATAGATACAATCAATGCGTCCTTCATATTCAGGAAGGAGCGATTTGAGAGCAGCAAGATTATCACCGTGAATTATCTTATTGCCAGTACCGCTGGCCTCAGTGCTGTCAGGGCATTTGCTATTGAAGCCATAGCGATGCTCCAACACGCGAAAAGGCACTTCGGCGTGATGGGTAATAATCTTCTCTTTACCAATCCAGTTGAGTGACGGCATACTATTATTTTGAACTTACTTTTTTAGTTACTCTGATAATTATTCTTCCTCTATCGACTTCGCTTTGAGATAGTAAATCTCTTTCTGTCGTTCTATCTCGGCACGGAGCTGGTTGGGTGATGGCATAAGTGTCATATATTTTGATGCAAACATATGATCGTTGTCGTGAAGCACTGAGTATCTGGCAATATCATCGTCCGTATCTTCGCATAGAAGTATTCCGATCGTAGGATTGTCATCCTTGGAACGTTTTA
>CAMWZE010000014.1 GCA_947178685.1 uncultured Porphyromonadaceae bacterium | reverse complement strand
AGCTTACACCTTTCCTCCCCGTGCTCTCCCAGCTTCATGCGCCCGACGGGGTTCTCTCGATATTGGGTAACCATGATTATGGCGACTATGTAGACTGGTCGACACCGGAGCAAAGAACTGCCAATAATCAGAAACTTGCAGACTATCAACGTAAGATGGGTTGGGATCTGCTGAACAACCGCCGTGTATTCATGACACGCGACAATGACAGCATCATGGTGATAGGCGTGGAGAATGTGGGTGATCCTCCATTCCCTACGTATGGAGATCTTGACCGGGCCCTGAGTCCGTCGAGAGATTCAATTTTCCATCAGAATGACAGGAGATTCAAGATACTGCTTACCCATAATCCGGAGCATTGGAATCAGGATGTGTCACGGGATACGAATATCGACCTGACTCTCTCGGGCCATACCCATGCCATGCAGATAATGTTTAAAGTGGGCGGTTTTGAATGGTCGCCTGCAGTGTTCCGTTACGAACTATGGGGAGGACTCTTTCAGCGTCTTAACGAGGAGGGTCAGAAAACCCGTCTTTACGTCAACATCGGTGCCGGCGAAGTCGGTATGCCCTCGCGTCTCTTCTCGGCCTATCCGGAAATAACGTTGATCACACTCCATCATCAAGCCCAATAAAAATGGATAATATTGTAATCTGTCTCGGTTCCAATTGCGGAGACAGGAGTAGGAATGTGGCCGAGGCACTTGCCTGGCTAAGGGACCGGCTCTCAGATTCGGTTGACTCCGGAATATACGAAACTCCCGCATTTGGTCATGCGGGATCTCCTTATATGAATGCAGTTATGGCCGGGAGATTTGCTGAAGATGATGTGAAACTCTTCGAGAAGGAATGTAAGGAATATGAGGTGGCTCACGGACGGGATGCAGAAGCCCGTCGCCATAACAACGTACCGATAGATATAGATATAGTAAAGGCCGGTCAGCATATATTGCGACCGGCCGATTTTGCATGTGAATTCTTTCAGATAGGCTACCGCAGATTGAATCTCAGTATTTAGAGGCGCGGTAGTAGAGATAGATGGCGATGATAAGGAAAACCACATTCGGTATCTCCATCGCTATGAAGGGGGTGGTGAGACCGCTGATTGCGAAAGAACTGGCCACCGTAGAGAAGAGAATGTAGCCGAAGCTGAGTCCGAGACCAATGCCGATATTTAGACCCATACCCCCTTTTACTTTCCTTGAAGAGAGCGACATGCCGATAAGAGTCAGGATGAAAGCGGCGGCTGTTGCCGCTATTCGTTTCTCCTTCTCGATCTCAAAGGCCTTGATGTTGGCCACGCCGCGCATCTTCTGTTTTTCGATATATTCGGTGAGCTGAGGAGTAGTGAGAGTCTCCTGATCATCCACTGAGATCATGAAGTCGCGGGGCTCGAACGGAATGATGGTGTCGAGTTTCGTACCCCTTGATATCTGCTCCTTCATGCCGTCGAAATCCCGGGTAATGTAATCGGAGAGAATCCAGTGATACATTCTGGTGGTGTCGTAGCGGGCTGCCTGAGCCGTGGTGCGCGACACAAGTTCCTGTCCCTTAAATTTGTCGAGCGAGAAGCGATATCCGGTCTTGTTGCGGTCTTCGAAGCGTCCTATATATGCCACAACCCCCGGTGAAACCTGAAGCTGCACGTTGACGTTGCTCTCCATCTTCTGGTTTTTCACATATTTGTAGGTATAGGCTATACGCTTTACGTTGGTGGGAGGAATCAGGTAGTTGCTGAGCACAAAAGTGAGTGCTGCAATTATGGCTGCACCCAGCATATAAGGCTTCAGGAGCCTGCCGAAGCTCACACCACTTGAGAGAATCGCGATAATCTCCGAGTTGCCCGCCATCTTCGATGTGAAGAAGATGACGGAGATAAACACGAAGAGAGGGGCGAAAAGGTTGCCGAAATAGGGGAGGAAGGATAGGAAATAATCGAAAATCGTCTCCTTCAGCGGGGCGTTGAGGAAAGCATCCAGTTTCTCCGTGATGTCGAACATCGCCGCCACGGCAAGAATCAGGGCAGTGGATAGGAAAAACGTACCGAGAAACTTCTTCAGTATGTAACGGTCAAGGATTGTAATCTTGAACGGATTACCCCATCGCCAACTTTTGGCTTTGTTGACCGAATCATTCTTCACCACAGTGACTGTCTCCTCCTCAATCATCGGAGTGTCTTCCGTAGTCGATGCTTCTTCCATCATCGGAGTGTCATCTTTTCTGTCTTTACTCATAACTTGAGGTAAGGTGATATGGATAGGTTCAGAGCCTGCGGGTCACTTTCTCCACCATCTCCGTTTTCCACTTCTTGAAGTCGCCGGCCACAATATGACGGCGTGCCTCTTTCACGAGCCAGAGATAAAATGCAAGATTATGGATCGAGGCAATCTGCATGCCGAGCAATTCCTGGCTTACGAAGAGATGGCGCACATAGGCTTTAGAGTAAACCTGATCTACCCAGGCAGTGCCACACTCGTCGAGGGGGGAGAAATCGTCTGCCCATTTCTTGTTGCGCATATTCATGATGCCGTTCTGAGTGAAGATCATACCGTTTCGGCCGTTTCGGGTAGGCATGACGCAATCCATCATGTCCACGCCACGGTCGATTGCTTCCAGAATATTGGCCGGAGTGCCTACCCCCATGAGATAGCGAGGCTTGTCGGTGGGAAGAATCTCGTTGACCACCTCAATCATCTCATACATCTTCTCTACGGGTTCGCCCACGGCAAGACCGCCGATGGCATTGCCGTCGGCACCGAGATCGGCCACATGTTTGGCAGCCTCCCTGCGCAGGTCAGGATAGACACACCCCTGCACAATCGGGAAGTAAGCCTGTGAATAACCATATAAACCCTCGGTTTCCTTGTATCGTTTCCAGCCACGTTCGAGCCATCGTTGGGTGAGTCCGAGCGATTTCTTTGCATAATCGTAGTCGGCTGTTCCCGGAGGACACTCGTCGAGAGCCATCATGATGTCTGCACCGATCACACGCTCGATATCCACCACACCTTCCGGAGTGAAGAGATGTTTAGAGCCGTCGATATGGCTCCGGAAGTAGGCACCCTCCTCCTTGAGCTTGCGGTTGGCGGCAAGGGAGAATACCTGAAAGCCACCGGAATCGGTTAGGATAGGGCGATCCCATCCGTTGAATTTATGCAACCCACCGGCACCCTTGATAATGTCGAGACCCGGGCGCAGGTAGAGATGATATGTATTTCCGAGAATGATTTTTGCGTCGATGTCGTCGCGCAGTTCCCTCTGATGAATACCCTTCACGCTACCCACAGTGCCAACGGGCATAAAAATCGGTGTGGGTATTACGCCGTGGTCGGTAGTGATCTCGCCGGCACGTGCGGCGGTGTCGGGAGCTATAGCTTCAATTTTAAAATCCATAGTGCAAAGTTAGCGAAATAAATTCATAATTCATTATGCAGGATGAATTATAATCGTTAATTTTGTGGTTGAGAGCCGAGTTGCCTGTCGCAATCGGTTCGCATAACAAATTAACTGTTTACAGCCCATGAAAATTGCAGTGGCCGGCACAGGATATGTCGGATTAAGCATAGCCACTCTCTTAGCCCAGCATAACGAGGTGACGGCAGTGGACGTTATCCCCGAAAAGGTGGATATGATCAACAATCGGGTTTCACCCATTCAGGACAATTATATAGAGAAGTATCTAAAGGAGAAGCCTCTCCACCTGAGAGCAACCACCAACGGCCCGGAGGCTTACCGCGATGCTGACTTCGTGGTGGTGGCTACTCCCACCAACTATGATCCTGTGACAAACTATTTCGACACTCACAATATTGAGGATGTCATCGACTTGGTACTTGAGGTGAACCCCAATGCTGTGATAGTGATCAAGTCTACCATACCTGTGGGTTACTGCAGGTCGCTCTATATAAAATATGCATCCAAAGGGGTAAGTGAGCTTAATCTTCTCTTTTTCCCGGAATTCCTCAGGGAGAGCAAGGCACTCTACGATAATCTCTATCCCTCGCGAATCATAGCAGGCATACCGAAGATAATCGACGAACCCCGTTTTGCCGAGGAGAATGCCGCCATACAGAAGCTCACTGATGTGGAGAGGCTCGATAAGGCAGCCCATGAATTTGCTTCACTACTCGCACAAGGCGCGATTAAGGAGGATATCGCCATACTTTATATGGGGATGAAAGAGGCTGAGGCCGTGAAGCTTTTCGCCAACACCTATCTTGCACTCCGTGTGAGCTATTTCAACGAGCTCGACACATATGCGGAGGTCAAGGGGCTGGATGCAAAGGCCATAATAGAGGGTATCGGTCTTGATCCACGCATAGGTATGCACTATAATAATCCCTCTTTCGGATATGGAGGCTACTGTCTGCCGAAAGACACCAAGCAGTTGCTTGCAAACTATGCCGATGTGCCTCAGAATATGATGTCGGCAATCGTGGAAAGTAACCGTACACGCAAAGACTTCATAGCCGACCAGGTGTTGCGGAAGTCGGGATGGTATGGCTACGGGTATAATTCAAACTTCGACTCCTCGATGGAAGGGGAGTGTATAATAGGAGTATACCGGCTCACTATGAAATCCAATTCCGATAATTTCCGCCAATCATCGATACAGGGTGTGATGAAGAGGATAAAGGCGAAGGGTGCCACAGTGATAATCTATGAGCCTACATTGCCGGATGGCTCCACATTCTTCGGCTCGAAGGTTGTAAACGACATAGAAAAGTTCAAGCGGATGTCGCAGGCAATTCTGGCCAACCGTACGGCACCCGAGCTTGCCGATGTGGCCGACAAAGTATATACCCGCGATCTTTTCTCGCGAGATTAAGTTTCTTGCTCAGCGAATAGATGGGGGCTTGTCAAAAATGTAGCATTTTTGACAAGCCCCTATCTTGATATAACTATCTAAGGAGTGCTTTATTTGGAGTCAGACTCATCCGGCTGCATGATGAGCAGAGAGCGGTTGGTGGTGATGGGTCGGAGTGGGGTAGAGATATCTTTCAATTGATTGAGCACCTCAAGATATGAGGTGTGCATATCCTTCCCATATCTGTCGAATACTTTCAATACCGACAAAAGATAAGCATTGTCAGCGGCGTTCTCCTTATGGTTTTTAGCCATATACTGTTTGGCCTTGTCGAGTTCCTCCGGAGTGACTCCCTCAGAGAGCATCTTCTCAATAGTGGAGTTGACGATATCGGCAGTTTCCTGTTCATGTCCCGGTTCTGTCTTGATATAGACAGGCATCATAAGCATGGGACTGTAGTTGCCATCCATATCCACGGTCAGAGCGCCATGTCCCTGAATCGAGTATGTCCATCCTTTCTCTTCACGAAGATCGGCCAGGAGACGCATCTTCAGTATCTGATTGAAGATATTCACAGCAAGCACATTCTCAAGATTATACTCGGAGGGACCGTGATAGAAGTTGTATACCACTGAAACAGGATTCTGCATTTTCCTTTTGAAACGGATGTCATGATTGCCGGGAGTGAAGCGGTAATCAATCTCCTTCGACTTCTCAAATCTGCCACCGGTGGGGAGGGGAGCGATATATCGGGCCATCAGGTCTTCGATAGAGTCGGTATCGAAGTCACCGGTGATATAGAATGTGAAATCCGACATATCTGCAAAGCGGTCGCGCACGATGTCGAGCCCCTTGGCATAGTCAACCGCATCAAGGGTGGCCGGAGTGTTCTTGAGTCCTAACAAGTGATGGTTGTAGACACAACGATGGATGGAATCACCCATCACTTGGATAGGATTAGTACCGACGTTCCTGAGTTTGTTGCGTTCGGTTGTCATCATCGTGGCAAAAGATTTTTCGTCAGGTTGCAGTGCTGTCGATTTAATATAGATAAGGCGGAATGCATCCTCAAGACCGGCAGTAGTAGTGGAGGCTTCCACAATCTCTTCGGTGTTTTTCACGTTGATGCTTACGGCCACATCCTTATCGGCAAGCACACGTTTAAGCTCAAGATTGGAGAAACCGCCAAATCCGGATGCCGCCACCATTTCGTTTATCAGTTTCATTGTCGGGGCGAGTTCCGCTGTGTAACGTTGTCCGAGTCCACCCTCGCCGATTCCACGGATATAAATCTGGTCTTTAACGCTATCGTTGGGCCATGCTATCACTCTGATGCCATTGGAGAGGGTGTACTGTGTAGTGTTTGGGAAGTGGTAGGGTTCCTTTTTTACTATCGTCCCTCGTGTCGGCTCATCCGTAAGTAAAGGACGGTCTACTGTAACCGGCTTGAATACATCCTGATTGGTGTGGGCAATCGTCATCAGGTTACTTTTCATCTTTTCAGTGTCAATGGTGGTCGGATTGTCGGTATTACCCGGAAGATAACAGAGCACCACCATATTCTCACCGTTTAGATTTACGACAGCATTAAGGTAGTTCATCGCGTCGTCAGCAGTCAAACTGTCGAAACGGGCAAGGTCGTCTGACGCATCCTTAGCGGAGCTTACGTAAGGTTTTCTATCAAGGAAACTGCGGGTAAGACTGCGGGCTATGGCAGTGTTGTTCTCAGATGCACTTTTGCGAATCTTGTCGTTAAGATTCTTACGCATCTGAGCCTTGGCATAGTCAACCTCTTCGTTAGAGAATCCATGCTGCATGGCACGTCTGAGTTCAGTAATCCAGAGTGCGGCGGCATCCTCTATATGACCCGGTTTGGCCACACCACGCATCACCAAGGCATCAACACCTCTTGACAGAAGGAACTTCACATCGCCTACACCGAGATAGGTATGCGGACAGTCGTCACTCAGCTCAACTTCATCGAAACGAGAGGCCAGCATGGTAGTGGCCAGGTCAGCTGCTAACGGATCGGAATATTTGGGATGACGGAAATAGAGCTGCACCATATTGACACCCTGTTCCGGATCAGTTTCATACTCAACAATCATCTCCTTATTAGGAACTACTTCCGGCAGTTCGGTTATAAGGTTCTTACCCGGTTTGATGCCGCTGAAGAGCTGTTCAATCTCCTTTTTGGTGGCCTCCACATCCACATCGCCCACGACGATTACAGCCTGGTTGCCCGGATGATACCATTTATGATAGAAGTCGCGCAGAGCCTTAGGTTTGAAATTCTCCACAATCTCCATTTTGCCGATGGGCATACGTTCCCCATATATGGAACCCGGATAGATACGGGGGAGAGCCTTCTCAAGCATACGGTTTGTGGCGGAATTGCGATGACGCCATTCATTGACAATCACACCGCGTTCCGCATCAATATCCTTAGGATCGAGAGTTAGGGCACAGCTCCAGTCGCGCAAGATGAGCAGACAGGAGTCGACAGTGCTCACACGTTTTGTGGGTACCTTTGAGATATTGTAGACAGTTTCATCGGTAGAGGTATATGCGTTGAGGTTGGCACCAAATTTCACCCCCACGCTTTCCAGATAAGAGATCAGAGAGTTGCCGGGGAAGTGTTCAGTGCCGTTGAAGCACATATGCTCCAGAAAGTGAGCGAGACCACGTTGGTCATCACGTTCGAAAACCGATCCGGCTCTCTGAACAAGAAAGAAATCGGCCGAACCTGCCGGTTTGTCGTTAGGCATTATGTAATACTTCAATCCGTTGGAGAGTGTCCCCTCCACCAAGCCGGTTGCACCACTGTCAGGAGCGTCATTGGCTTTAGCTCCAACCACAGCCACCGCCAGAAGCATGGCAGTAAGAAATCTTTTGATCATATACATATTAATAGTTTGTAGTTTCTTTATTAAGGTCAAAACATCAATTTTACACCTATAACAGCCTCCCTTATCCCTTCAAATGAATAATGCCAGTCGGCCTCTCCACCCAACAACAGTTTCTTTTTGACAGGGAATAGAGCCTCACAGCCGATACCGCCGCTGAAACGATGATTTGAATGGATATGGTATTGACGCATAATTGCGTCAGTAATCTTCCGGAGATCCTCCGAAGCCGGTTCCATTTCAGTGACGGAGTGGTTTAGAGGAACAGATAACGAGAGATCACCATTGAGACTGATGAAGCCGGAGCTGCCGATTGGCAAATGTTGCTGAGCCCGTGCAGTGAAAGAGAAACGTTGCCATTCCATCTGACGCAAAGGGTTAAGATGTTGCTCGAAAAGGGAGTGCCATGAAGCGTCGAATCCACAGGTTGTATTTCTGAATCTCATCATGGATGTCAATCCTAAGTCGCGCACAGTGCGTGAGTAGAGGGTGAGAGACCCGATAAGAGGGTACTGTCCGGAGACTGCATCACCAAAGATATTTTCAGTGCCGCGTCGGCGTTCATAGTTACCTTTTACGGCGAAAATCCGTTTTCCGTTTTTCCAACCGGCAATCCCCGAAAAGACCGGGGTGACAGTCTTGGCTAAGGGAAGATTGTTTAGGTCTTCCAATAAGTTGGTAATTTGCATGGTTGTGAACTCCGCCGCAGCAAAGAATCCGGACTTCAATGGCATCAATCCAATCTGAGCGCCCCAGGAATGTCCGGTGTAGTAGGTGGAGGTGGCGGTGCCGTCAAATCTGCTGTAGGTGGTTGCGAGCCCCGTAAGATGATATACTTTATTCGAACCTAACTCACTTACAAACTTAAGATCGTTGGTCTGCTTATAACGTTGATATCTTACACCTAATCCCAACAGAAAACGTCCACCGATTCTCAGAGACGCAGCAGGATTGACTACAAGGGATCCGCTCACGTTTCGTGGCCGGGGATCAACAGAACGATAGGATAGGGAAGCCTGATAACCGGCTTGAACCCCTACACTCCAACGGCCTGTAAAGGCCATGTAGCTGCCTCCGAAACGGTATATCTCCTTTTCGAGAGTGCCCGGACCGTCGGCATACATCAGATAAGGTCCGGTTATCGTCGGGTCGTCCGTCTCATAGAGAATCCCTTTACTGTAGTGTCCGTTGTCATACCCTGCGTAACCGGTAATATTAGCCTTCTCGCTGTTTAGCCATGTAGAGGCAGAGAAGTCACCGCCACAGTAATCTGATGCAAGAGAGGCACCGGCATATACTTCCGTAAGCGAAGAGTGATAGCGCAAAGGCTGCAGCGCAGGATTACTCCACACTAAAGCCAAAGGATCTGTGAAGATGGAGGAGTGTTCAATCGCGGCATTACGGATATCGCCCTCACAAGCGGGATCTGTTTCTACATCGCTCCGGGCAGCCATGCTACCGTTGCATGTAAGTAATGCGACAACGATTACAGATGTTCTGAATATTCTTTGAAGAGTCATCTTATTGCTTTACCTCATCTATGGGAGTGACACCATCATATGTAATTGTTGATGCTACCGAACCGTTGATGTCGCAGACAGTAGACTGCAGCTCAATCTCCGAAGCAATCACATTACCGTTGAAATCATCGGAAGAGTTATCGGTATCCTTCAGTACCGGGCGACCATCTTGGGTGATGTAAAGCAGCTTCCGCCTAACCGATTTGAAGTAGCGGTTTTTGTCGTTGGCAGTTGTGCCACAACCTGTAAAACCACGGTCAAGAGAGGGGTGGGTTACATTCCAAGCCCATTCCGACGGCACGCTACAGTTCACCACATCGATGACATCATCAATAGGGATAAGATATCCGGTGTCGCTCATTGGGAATGTGCCGGCAATAGTTACAGTCTCATAGTCGAAAGAATAGGCGGCTTCTGATAGGAATGTGTTCTTCTCACCCGATATCCTTGCTATCCCCACAGCCCGGTAGCCACGGTTGTGGAGCATGAACACGCTCTTGGTGTAGCAATACCATTTGTCAAGGTTCTCAACGTCGGGACTGTCGATATCTATGTTTGAGGGGACGTTTGAGAGGTCATACCATTCCCAATCGGCATGAGAGAGGTTGAAAGAATTTGGATTAACCTGCCGATGGTCGATGCCGGTGTCGGCAAGGAGAATATATTCGCCCGGTTGCACGGGGTGGTCGTTACCGTTTCCCGGAATTGTGTACAAGGCTTGAACTGTGACACCCTCATCCATACGGTCGGGGAAATAGTCACGCTTCTCGGTGGTAAGGAATTTGCTTTCGAACAGGGTGACACCGTCGGCATACACCACATGGTCGGTATTATTATAGAGCTTCACATAGTCGTCACCGTAGTATTGGTTGCCGGATGTTTGGAGAGTGCCGGAGAAGAATACTTCGGCAATAATCAGGTCATCCGTATTGCGGTTGACGAATGCAGACATTCTCACGAGAGAGGAATTGGAGACTATCTCGACAGAGCGGGCAACGGCATAATACGTCATACCATCAGCCACACCCTCGAATGTAACGTCATAGAGCCCCAACAACACTTCTGCATCCTCCGGCATAGGGTATTTGAAAGAGGAGGAGGTGCCGGTAGATATATTCTTGAAAGTGAGGATTGCATTATCGAAATCAGGCAGCGGTTTGCCATCGTCGGTAAAGACTTCTACCTCCACACCGAAGCGTTGCAGCGACCCGGATAGATTGTCGTTGCAACTCACACTGAGGAGTGTCATTAATAAAGAGATAATGTATAATTTCCGGTTCATAATCATTCAATCAGATTTTGATATTGACTTCCATACCAAAGTAGGCATCCGAATTACGACGTATTGTGAGACCATTGACGCGGTAATCCGGCAGATAGTCGAGTATACGGTTTACGAAAACCGACACGTTGAGCCATTTACCAATGCTCTTGGTAGCTTTCAGGTTGAAGTAAAGGGCCGTGGGTATGGTGACGGTATTGAATAGATTGTCGTTGTAGGTCTTCACGAGTTTGGAGAGCATGGGGTCAGCAGCCGATTCGGCAGTGAAGGGATGTAACCCGCCATCATATGCATCAAGATAATAGAGAGGAGTGCCTTCTTTGTAGAGCTGTCGCGTCTTGACAAACCACATGCACTGCAGCGTGGTAGTGAAGACGAGACCGAAGCGTGTGATCTGCGTGTCAAACATAAAATTTGTGTTGAACTGCGAATTGCGCCGCCCGTCGTCATAATTATAGACACCCACATAACGGTCGGATACCGCCTGATTGTCGACGACATCATTGACGGGAGAATAGAGCATCTGCGAATTTGAATAGACACTCTCAAACCAGGCTCCGGTTACGGTGAGAGCGGTTTTAAGGAGGTCCCAACGTGCTGAATTGAATTGAAATTCAAGTCCGCGTTTGTCGATGCGGGTACCGTTGGAGGGTGTTCGATAACCGGCTAAAACCGTTTTCTCAACCGAGGGGAGATCTGTGAGCGAGGGAGGGGTGGTGAGGTTCTCCGGATTGATTGTCGAAGAATCGTAAAGAGTGTAGCTGTAGGGTTGATAAACACTCTGATAACGGAACCCGGAACGTAGCCGCTCATCGAAATAAGTTAACGACAAGGCATTTCTACCGATGTTGAATCCGGCTCTGATCTCCCACTTTTTGTTGCGTGCAGCCTGAAGGTCGTAGTTGACAGTATTGTCAACATAAGTCATAAGGTTAATTCTTGACAGTTCCTCCGGCTTATTCACGTCATAGTAGTTAAGTTGGACAAAATCAGCGAAATGTTCCTGCGGATAAAGATAGTCTACGGTAGGCATCCTTGTAGTCATGCCGAATCCTCCGCCGAGGAAAGGCCTGACACGCCAACCATCTCCTATGTGCCATAGAAGGTTGAGACGGGGATCCACATACATTTTGCCGGCCAGCTCATACGCCTTGTCAAGGCCCGGGAGGGATTGTAGACGGAGTCCGGCCTGAAAATCTATGGAACCGGCTTTTCCGGCCTCTATCGAGAGTTGTTCCTGGAGGAAAATACTGAGATTATGGAGAGCCGGAATGTCACTGAAGCGACGCGGACGGGTGGTCCATGAAGCAGACAACGGTTTCATAAGGTCGTATACCTGTCCGCGACCGAAATTCTTGGCCATTGAATATTCAATGCCGGCTTTATGCTCGCCGCGAATATGACTGTTGCCCACGTTGCCCGATGCAGAAAGCTTGCCATATAGATTGAAAGGTTTCCCCTCCGAGCGATAGTCGGCGATATATTCCCCGAGTATGAAACGACCGTCGCTTACGCCGGCATTCATTGAGGAGGGGGCTACAGCGGGATGAGTGGGAGCCACCTGTTTACGCTGTTCGAGGATTTCGTTCTGAAGATCGGTTGAGGCATTAAGCTGAATCATGTCAAGAAGCTTGAACTGAGGTTGCCAGCGCAGCTCGGTGGTGACGGCGCCGCGACTGAAAGAGCTTCTGTATTCATCTATCTTGCGGAGGGAGAGATCCGGATCAGATTTAGTGTTGTCGAAAGATCCCGTATAGTCAGCTGAGATATTCCAGTTGAGAGGACCGTTTGCGGTGGCATGACGCATGGAGAAACGGGCAGAGGCAGTAAGGCGTTTGTAGTTTTCCCGCGCCTCCCGCGGGTCGTTCTTCGCGTCGAGGTATCCGAGGTCAATGTTCAACACATTATCGTATCCACTGAAGCGGATACCTTTTCCGGCATATAGAAGTTTGCTGTACTCATCGGCTTTGAATCGAGCATTGAAAGGGGTGGCACGGTTGATGCGACGGATGTTGACCATACCGGTAGAGAGATTGCCATACTCGGCTCCAGGTATACCTCTTACAATCTCGACGCTTTCGATATTGTCGGTAGCAATGGTGCGCATATCCACACCTTTATTAGTGATATTGCGGGAGTAGTGGGGAGATGTGGCATCGGATGTGTTGCCGATGCTTTGCATTCCGGCGTCGTTAGAGAGAGGAGCACCATCCACCACAAAGAGAGTGCCGAGCGAGGATACGGCATAGTCATCGTTTACAGATGAGGAACCGGTGGCACCAAGATTCCCGGTCTCCCGTAGAGTTATAGTGTTGGCGCCGGTAAGCGAAGGATCCTTACTTACATTTCCCGGAAGAAGTTCGAGAAGATCGGTGAAGCTGGAGGGTTGAAGATGGTCCATGGCTGAACGGTCGATTTTCGAACCGGAAGACAATCGTTCACCCTCTCTGGCTGTAACCACCACTTCAGAAAGTGTGTAGGAGTTCGGTTTCAACGTGAAGTCGCGCTTGGTGGAGGCTGTTATGTTGATATCGGTTTTTGTGTCGACATACCCGAGATATGATATGGATACATAAAATTTTCATTCGGGAAGTTCAAGACGATATCG
>CAMWZE010000013.1 GCA_947178685.1 uncultured Porphyromonadaceae bacterium | reverse complement strand
AGAGTGGGCATTTGTATTTAAAATTAATTTTTTTATTGACTATTGTGGTTTTAAAGCACAAATAATGATGTGGAGCAAAGTGGCTAACATGAAACGAATTAAGCAAACTATTAAAATCGTCTAGCTCTAAACGAGTGAGCGCAGATACAAGGTAACACTGTATTTAGGCTTAGAATGAGGTCAATCCTGTATGCTAGAGGGTATGCTCTATAATATATACAATAGGAACTCATTTAATAGAAGACTTTACAATTAGATAGATTATAGTTTGCTTTAAGTGGGACATCCAATAATCTTACAATATTTATTTGAAGATATTCAGATTGAATTGCTCCAAACCACCATGCCTTTAATTAACAATACAAAGATAATTAATCTTTTTTAGATTACATCCTATTCGTCATGAAAACACAAGAATGCTTAGATTTTTAAGCGTTATGAAATCCGTTCAATTTAAGCGCATCATTGCTTGGTATCAATGTCATTTTACTATTTTATAAATCTAGGACGACAAGAGAAGCGATTGTTATAATTGTCTCAGCACTCTTATCACTGCCTGAATATATCCCGGGTCTTCCGCATACCCTATCTTCTTTAGCCACAACAGGTAGTTGCCGGATTTGTAACGGTATTGTACTTTGGAGTAGTATGCTGCCACTGACTCGGTCCAGTGGTCAAACTCGTAATAGTTCTTTGTCCGGGGATTGGTCAGACCGAAGAGATTGTTCTTGTTCCGGCATACCGATGACTTGAACCACCCGGTTTCAAGTATTGCCTGCGCCAGTACTATCTTCGGATATTTGATATTGTTCCTCTTTATTTCCTCGTACAGATTGGGTATGGTCAGTTCGGGCAATTTGCGCCTGACTTCCTTCCGTTCTTCCTTGGATATGCTCCTGGGCTTCCGCCCCCTCGCTCTGGCATACTCATAGCGCGATTCGGATGACGTGTAGGTGTTGCATTTAGGTGTACTTTCCGTAGCTACATCATTAGCACCGGATTGAATTGTTTTTGCGCTTTCTTCTGCTATAGAATCGACAACTATTTTTGTACTTCTTTCTGTTTCAACCGGATATATCTCTTTCCCTTTGGTAAAATAAGGGATTTCATTTTCTTTTGTAATTGTATGGAACTGCGCCGACGCCAAGAACGGTAGCGTCAGCATGACCATCAGGTTCAGAATCTTGTAACACATTTCTTCTCGTGATTTTTACTGTGGATAATTTTGCACTGAAGAAATGCGGTTTTGCCACTGCAAATTTAGTAATCATTTTTCAATTAAATGCAAATGGAAGATAAGAATATTCCCGAAGCACTTCCTTATGAGAAGCTCCGGCTTCTCGGTATCGACAAGGAGAAAGCGGATCTTCTGCCTCAGGAAGTCAAGAAGGCACTTGTCTCGGGTGAAGTCACCCCATTGCTGCAGGTATCCATCAACGCCCGGAACGGTGAGACTATCACCTTGCCCCTCAAACTCCAGATGACAGCGGACAAATTCGGCAATCCGGCGTTGATGGCTTATCCTGTAAGGGCTGACCTTGACGAGAGCCGTAACAGGATTCTCAATCTCACGCCTCAGGAGGCTGAACGTCTCCGTAATGGCGAGGTTGTCAGAAAATCTATCGATATGGACGGTGAGAAATCGAACCGTTATCTCCAGCTTGACCCGGAGACCAAATCGGTTATCCACAAGCGTATTACCGACCTTAAGATTGAAGAGAAGCTGAAGGATATGGAGAAAGTCAATGACATCGAACTCGGCACGCAGCAGAAACAGGCTGTCCGCGAGGGTAAGCCTATGGAACTCAACGTTGGCGGTGAAAAGGTGACTGTCGGCATAGACCTCAAGGAGCCTCAGGGTTTCAAGGTCATCAACGGCGACATGAAGGAATGGGAACGCCAGCAGAAGATGAAGTATGACATCGAGCATCCCGAGTTTGTGGGTCTGGTGATGACCGACAAGAACAGATGGGAGTATCAGCAGGTTGTTGACCGTGATTCCCGTGACCGCGCCATCCGTCTGGCTCCGACCAAGGATGAGAAACAGTCATCGGGACTAAAGATGTAAGGTATGGCTGGAAAATCAAAGGAAAAGGCCGGCCTTTCTTCCCTGCTTTCCCATTATTCGGAGATGAAGAAGAAGCATCCTGACTCCATCCTTCTTTTCAGGGTCGGTGATTTCTACGAGACTTACAAGGAGGATGCCGTCAAGGCTTCCAAGGAAGTCGACATCGTCCTTACCAACAGGAAGGTCGGCAAGGAGTCGGTTGATCTTGCGGGTTTTCCGCATCATGCTCTTGACACCTATCTCCCGAAGCTCGTGCGTGCCGGACACCGTATCGCAATCTGCGAGCAACTGGAGGACCCGGCCCTGAAAAGGAAGGACCGGAAGCAGATTAAGCCTACGGAGCTGATCACTCCGGCAAATCCCAAGAATGATGAATCAATAAAAGATACCAAAATGCCAAGGAAAAAGAAAGAGGAAACCGTCAAGGAGGCTCCCGTGGCTGCAAAGGTCAAGGAGCAGAAGACGGAACAGAAGCCTGAGCAGAAGACAGAACAGAAGTCCGGACAGGCACAGGAGGCTAAGACGGAGACTAAGAAGCGTGAGCCTCAGATGGTGACGGTCAACGGCGACAAGGTCACTCATGGCCATGCTTTCCAGAGCACTCTCGACAGCAAGGACTGGTATTTCACTGCCAAGTTGAACGGTGTGCAGCTGAAGCCGCAGAAGATGGATGCTGCCGATCTTGAAGCCTACAAGAAGAAGGAGATGACGGTGCCGCAGCTTATGGAGAAGTATTATCCCACAAAACTTATGGAGCGTGTGCCTGATGTGGCTTTCAAGACTCCCAACGTGCTTGTCGGTCCCAAGGGGAACATGACAATTGACAAGTTCAATATCTATAAGGAAAAGAATGTTGATAATGCCGATTTCGGCAAGTATAAGTTCTATGTCCAGGTCGGCGATAAAAAGATGTCTACCATTGCATCGCGTCATGATTTGAACGCATATTTCGACCGCGTGATGACTCCCGGTCAGCTTGTGGAGAAGAATTTCGGTGAACGTCTTCATCTGAAAGCAGCTTACGAGAAGTTTAAGCTTCCGGAAGGGATGGAACCGGGAAGCGGGCGTGTGGTGAAAGACCGCAAGGACAATAAGTGGTATGTGTCGGCTGACCTTGGTGAGAAGGGAAAGACTTCGAGAAAGGAGATTTCCTTTGACGATGGATATGCCCTTTTCAAGGCCAAGACTGCCACTCGCGACCAGCTCGCCGTGAAGCATCTAGGTGATGAAATCAAGAGCATTATCTCCAATCCGGTGAAGCAGGAGAAGTCCCGTTCGATGAAGATGTAAACAACAGGTAAAATGAATTTTCTATTTATGAGTAATATGGAGAATACAGATAAAGATTTCGAGCAGACCCACGCTCCTCTCTCTTATGATGAGCGTCTTCAGCTCCTTCAGGAGGGTGTCATAGGTCAGCTCCGTTTTGTGCTGGAGGGTGATTCAGCACAGGAGTTCATCGATTGGTGCGACAGCCACGGTGTGGATCCGTCCGATGACGCGGCTGAGTTCTTTCTGGAACAGACGGAGATTGATATGATGGAGAAGCAGTTGATCGACGACGAGGACTATGGCATTTGGAATGACTGATAATCCTCGTCCGCAGCAGACGGTGGGCGCGGGTCAGGCCGCGCTCGACCGTTTCGCTCAGATGATGATCGACCGCATGGAGCAGATGAAGGCCTCCGACTGGAAGAAGGGCTGGATTGACGGTGCAGGTTCCAGTGGTCTTCCTCAGAATGTAGGCGGACGCAACTATTCGGGTTCCAATTCTTTCTTTCTCCAGATGCACACTGCCATGTCGGGTTACAGGACTCCGGTCTATCTCACGTTCAACCAGGCCCACAATCTCAAGGCTCATGTTCTTAAGGGTGAGAAGTCTTTCCCGGTGGTGTATTGGGACATGATGGTAAAGGACAAGAACGGACGAAAGGTTCAGGAACATGACTACCGGGCAATGAGCAAGGAGGAGCGCAAGGATCTGCTGGTTATTCCTTTCGTCAAGGCTTTCCCGGTCTATAACATCGACCAGACGAATCTTAAGGATGTGCAGCCGGAGCGTGTGCAGAAACTTCTCGACAAGTTCAAGGCTCCGGAGTTCTCTGATGTCCGTGGTATGTATATGCACCCTGCTCTTGACGAGATGATACGACAGCAGTCTTGGCTGTGCCCCATAAAGGCTGACACTCCCCAGAGCGGTGCCTACTATTCTCCCTCGCATGACATGGTGGTGCTTCCGATGAAGGCCCAGTTCAATCAGGGGGGAACGGCAGATGAGATTTACCGGAGCGGTCAGGAGTTCTATTCCACGATGCTGCATGAAATGGCTCATTCCACGATGACACCTGAGCGTCTTAACCGTGAGATGGGCGGCAGGTTCGGCGACAAGAAATATGCCAAGGAGGAACTGGTTGCTGAACTTACGGCTGCGATGGTGTCTCACTCGATGGGTTTTGACAATAAGATTACCGACAACTCGGCTGCTTATCTTGATTCCTGGATCGAGACCCTGAAGCAGGAGCCAAAGTTCATCACTTCGGTTATGACGGATGTCAACAAGGCTTCCGAACTGATTCTTGATCGTGTGGACCAGCAGCAGCTTAATCTCGGTGCACAACCTTATCTTATCAAGAATGACCCTTTACGACCTCCTGACCCGAATGAGGAAATCCCTTTCAAGAACGCGGCGATTGTCAAGACACGCAACGGCGGTTATGCACTCCGTGCCTCTTTCGAGGGTCAGGACATGGGGCTGAAACCTATCGAGAAGTCAACTGCCAAGACTTATTTCCAACTCACTGACATGAGGGACAAGGAGGCTTTTCTTGCGATGACGGTGAAGAAACATTTCGAGCCGGAGATTACAAAAATTTCTCAAGCGACTGAGAAAACGAAGGCTCTGAGCATCTGAAATTATCCTTATATCTTCTCCTTGCTCTTATCATTATATGAAGTAAAACAATATGGCTGACTATAAAGTAAATTTCAAGCAACTGAAATCCCGTGTGGGTATCGAAGAAGTGGCTTACTCCTTGGGCTACCGCGTGGATAAGAAAGCCGGCATAGGCAGGTATTTCGAGATGGTTCTTGGCGATGCTTCCCATAAGATTGACACTATTATTGTCCGCAATACTTCGGATAAGTCGATGCAGTCTTTCTTCCGGCGTGACGGTGGCAAGGGGGATGTTGTGACCCTGATTAAGGAAAACCTCAATTCTTTCTTTGTCGATGGGAAGGATGACTGGCAGAAGGTGGCTAAGGTTCTTGCCCGGTTTGCTAATATGCCGGAGCCGGAGTTCAGCGAGAAGTATTCGGGAAAGAATATCTCGCGGCAGGTCTTTGACCCTACGCGATACAGGACCAAGAGCATAGATGCCGAACATATCCCGGCTCTTTTTGCAGAGCGTGGAATATCGGCCGAGACTGTCAGGGCTTTCTCTCCTTTCATATCACTTGTATATGACAAGCGTAATGAGAATTTCTCTGGCTATAATGTGGGATTTCCTTACACTGATTCAAAGACTATCGGTGCGGTTGGTTATGAGCTTCGCGGTTTGGGAGGTTATAAGTCAAAGGCTGCGGGCACAAATTCCAGCACGGCTTCATGGGTGGCTGATTTCTCCCGTGGTTACGGTCAGGGTGTCAAGGCGGTGTTCTTCTGTGAGTCGGCACTCGATGCGATGGCTTTCTATCAGATGAACCGCACACGGCTCGACAGCGACATTGCTCTTGTCTCTCTCGGAGGCACTTTCTCTGACGGTCAGATACAGGATGTAATGAAGCGGTTTCCTAGTGCTCGTCCTTACGATTGCTTTGACAATGACATTGCCGGGCGAATGTATGCCGTCCGTCTTATCGGTCTGGCAGAGGGGAAGCCTTTCAATGTCCTCAAGACTGAGAAGGGGCTGGCGGTGGAACTTGCCGGAGTAAAGAAGGAGATTGACCTTGACCGCTCCCTCACTGAGCAGTTGGCCGAGAGTTTCCCTATCCGGGGAAAGGTCGGGCACTGGTCGGCTCCCAAGAATTTCAAGGACTGGAACGACTGTCTTCAGGGGAAGCCCATTGAGCCGGTGTTTCATCCTGACAAGTCGGACCGTGACCTGAATCTGGCTCAAAGACGCAATTCATCTCTTAAAATTTAGAATTATGAAGAAGATTATTTCATCCCTGCTTGCCGGGAGTATCCTGTCTGCTCCGTTGATCGATGTCTATGCACAGCAGACTGACCCTACTCTGACCGCGGCTGTGGTTGCACAGACTCTGGAACTTAAGGAGGAACATAAGAAGCGGCGCAAGACCCAGGAGCAGATAATTGCAGCAGAGGCTGCCGTAACTGTTGCTCTCGACCGGGTTCACAATGTGGAGAACAAGATGCTTGAGTATCTTTCCAACGCCCAGGGCGCAATGCAGAATCTTTATCAGATAAAGCGTGCTGCGGAGCTTGTGACTACGGAGATTCCTCAGAATATCGTGCTGTGCACAAATGCCGTAAAGGGTAATCTGAAGGGCACGGCTATCGCGGCTCTTGTCTCGCGTGAGATTACCGATGCCGGAGCGCAGATGGCGGCTCTATATCCTTTCATGAAACAGCTGGTGACTTCGGGCACGTATGATGTTACCAATGCCGAGGGGAATACGGAGAAGCATAAGGTGAACCTGCTGAGTTCGGGGGAGCGGTATTACATAGCCAATGAGGTGGTGACACGCCTGGAGGCTATTAATACTGACCTGTTTATTCTCGCTTGGCAGATCCGGACTCTTTCGTGGAACGACCTGTGGTTCTCTCTCGACCCTGAGGGATGGGCTTCGGTGATGTCGGGCATGAATATAGTGAATGCCCTGATTGCAGACTGGAACGCTTCCGGAGTTTCCAGGGATTTGATCTTCAAGGAGAATCTCCATTTCGGTGAATGGCTCTATGAGGGTGGAAAGATTGATTATGTGGGTAATTGACAAGTTAAGTTGACTTTTTACTTAAAACAACAATGGATTCAGAAAAGAAAATAATCGGACGCTGCCCTCTCTGTGGTGGCAATGTAATAAAAACCTGCAAGGGCTATCGATGTGAGAATAACCTCGGCGAGACGCCTTCCTGCAAACTCAATATCAACGGTATCATCGGCAACCGCAAGATGTCGGATGATGAAATCACGGAGTTCCTTGCTGGACGCCGTATCATGCTCGACGGTTTCTCGACAAAGGAGGGAAAGTCTTTCTCGACTGTGCTTGAACTTGCGGACGACGGCGCTGTGAACATGCAGTCTGTCATAGGCAAGTGCCCTCGTTGCGGTGGTGATATTCGTGTCGGGGCAAGGGCTTTCAACTGCTCTAATTTCTCCAATCAGGAGAACCAATGCAATTTCTCGATATGGCGAAACATCGGTGGTCATCAGATTTCGCTCTCTGAGGCTAAGGAGATATGCGAAAAGGAGATGACAACAGGGGAACTGGAAATGTCCCGAGACGACGGCACCGTGTATCGCAAGCGTCTTGGTCTCTCGCCTGATAAACTTCAAATTGTGAAGATATGAAGACGAGCGGACTTTTGATGGCGATGATTGCGTCATGTGTGATACTGTGGGGTTCTATCTTCTGTTTCATCAGCTGCACCGGCAGCAAGGCTGAGCAGGCGAGGCTTCTTGCTGAGAAGGCTCTCTATGCCACTGCCGAGGATCCGGAGAGTATCGAAATAAAGGCTTTCAGTAAGGCTGACTCTATCTTCGGCCGTGAGTATGTCAACCCGGAGGAGAAGATGAATCTCGCTATGGCGATGATAAAGGTGAATCAGAAGGTGATGGAGGAGACTCAGAATCTTGAGGATGTGGAGCACCCGAGCAAAGAGGTTACTTCTCTTATGGAGCGTCAGATGTCGGCGGCTTCGGCTCTCCGCTCTGTCAGTCCTTTCAGCACCGACCCTCACGATGGAAAGAAGAAGGAGTTTTCGGGTTGGAAAGTCAAGGTGGAATACACTGCCAAGTCTTCCCAGGGTGTCCCTTATCATTCGGAGTTCTGGTGCATCATCGACAAGGAGGCTGAGGTGGTGATAAATTCGTTTGAAATCCCTATCCTGTGACTGCCAAAGGGTCTGATAGCCGGTGTCTATATCGGTGATTCAGAAATATTAAGTAATCTTTAAATTCAAGAAAATGGAAGATATTATAAAGAGAATCGAGGAACTGGCGGATGCTTTCCACAAGGATGCACTGGCACAGGCCGAAAACGGAAATAAGGCTGCCGGGCTTCGTGCCCGACGTGTTTCTCTTGAGATGGAACCGCTTTTGAAGCAGTTCCGTAAACTCTCGCTGGAGAAATCGAAAAATTGAATGCTTATCCCTAATGCTCCTGACTTAACTATCCTATCCAATTTTGGTTTTCGTAGAGAAGATGGTTCATTTTGCGAAACAGATGTAAGATTAGTGGTGACGGTCGTTGCGCGTGATGCGTGGCGACCGTTTTTCTTTTCCCTTGAAGTTGTTCCGATTTGCTTGCCGCGCCCGTGGATTTTCCGATACAAAGTTACGGAGTGAGGTGCCGACAGCAAGCGACCGCCTTTGGCTTGGCTGCATGAAAAAATCCGGCACCCTTCCACAAATCGGAGATTTGGGTATTCCGTATTTTTTCACTTGCCACGCTTGCCTTTCGCCACTGTTCCCTCCGTGTGTGAGGGTATCGTAAAATAACCCCGGACGCGAGAAGCCTATGGCTTCAGAACTAAAGGGTAAAAAATAAGTCTGATTATGAAACGCAAGAAAGATAAGGTGGTGATTAAGGAGGTGAGGGTCTTAGGTTCTTACACTAAGATGTATCAAGACCCCGAAGTTTACTCACATTCTTTGCGTAAACTGTCTAAGGACGTGAAGAAGAATGACTCCACCGCCATTGCCATTGCTGCCCTTCTTCTCTCTCAAATCCTTTCCCCTAATGCAGTGTTGATTCCTGTGCCTCAATCATCGGGGAAGGCTGATTACACATTGGAACTTGCAAACACAATCCGGATTATCCGTCAGGACTGCGAGGTTATGGATATTCTTTCGGGCAGGACGAGGAAGAAACTTTATGACATCAAGAAATCTAAGACCAACCTTAAGGGAGTGAGGACAGGATTAAAGGTGAAGGAGAGTGCGGATTGCAAGGAGGTTCTTCAATCCAACCCCAATATTTTTCTACTGGATAATGTGCTTAACACGGGCTTCACTTTCAACCGAGCAAGAATGGCACTTAGGAAATATGTAAAGGTTGAACCCTCCCTATTGGCTATAAGCGCAACAAGCAATTGGTTTTAAGGAAATACGAAATGGATATGACAAAGAGACTCGCAATTATAGGTAGCCGTAACTGCCCTCCCATTGATATTGAATCCAATCTCCCTTTTGTTCCCGATATTATAGTCAGTGGCGGAGCAAGGGGAGCGGACACATTAGCCAAAGAGTATGCCATGAAGAATAACATCCCTCTTGTGGAGTACATGCCGGAGTATTCCAAGTATGGCAGGAAAGCTCCGCTATTGAGGAATCTCCAAATCGTGGATAACTGCGATTTCCTGCTCGCGTTCTGGGATGGCTCCAGCCGTGGAACGAAATTCACAATCGACTATGCCGTGAAGCGACGTATCCCATATCGGATAGTTAGGATAAAATAAGGATGTTTTAAACGTAGTTACCCCTATAGGCTCTCTATACTTATGAAATCCTTGCCATTTTCAAATGAGTCTTTAGATCTTTCCCTACACTCTGGAATACCTTGTATTTTAACTTCATCTTCCGTTCTATCTGAATCACAAAACATAGCTCAAAATCATATGCGTGTTTATTTGCGTACCATGTATTATAGGTCGACGTGTGTCCAACTGTTATCTTCGCTTTGTTTCGTCTGGGTAATAGCCTTTTAAATATTGTTATTTGCGAAAATTTCATTATCTTTGCGAAAATTTTAGTTATGACTATTGGTATTCTTCATTTATCCGACTTGCATATTAAGTCTGATTCTGCTTTTTGGGATTCTAAACCGTCTCAAATCGTATCAGCCACAAGAAATGATTTTCATTCTTGTGACAAACTATTTGTGGTATGTACTGGAGACATTGCTTTTTCCGGTTGTGATGAGGAATACATGATAGCTCATAAATTCTTCAATGCACTTAAAAGTCTTTTAAACCAAATTCATGCTAATAAATGTTCTGAGATAGTAGTTATTGTTCCCGGAAATCATGACTGTGACTTTTCAAAAGAATCACAACTTCGCGGTTTGGTCTTAAATAATCTTTCCTACGAGAATCTTAATAAGGATAATTCCGTTACCAATAATGCGTTGGAGGTACAGGCCAACTTCTTTGATTTTCTTAATTTGTTAAACGGATCAAAAATTGATAACAAATTAGCATATAAGTACTGTTTTGATATAGAAGGATACAAGCTTGGTTTTTTATGTTTAAATACGGCTTGGTGTTCTCGTTTAAAAGAGAATGTTGGGGGGTTATTCTTTCCTGTATCCCTTATAAAAGATGTTGCTCAAGGTGATTGTGATATGTTGATTGCATTATTTCACCATCATCCCGCATGGTTAACGCCAAATACGACACCTAATAATAGAAATGAGTTTATAGAGTTTATAAATTCAGAATCAGACATAGTGTTACTTGGACATGAGCATGCTAACAATATAGAAATAGGAAGTGATTCAAATGGAAAAGCAATAACTCGCTTGGTTAGTGGAGATGCGCTATATGCAAACTGGGATGGAATTTCTTCTGGTTTTCAAACTATAGTAATTGATGCCGAAGCACGCTCGGTTATTCAACATAACTATCATTTCAATAATGAAGATGACATATATCATCCTATAAAAGAACTGACTTTTGAACTACGTCCTCGATATTCTGCTAATAGGGATTTTATTACCAATGAAGACTTCCTTTCTGCATTTAGGACTATTGAAATTCCTTTGGTAAAAGAGTCTAAAACGGTTTTAATAGATAGCTTGTTTGTTTATCCGAATATAGAGACTGCTGAAGATTTTAGAAAAGATGTTGATGCAAAATACAAAGATAGTTCTTCATTGGTAGACCATGATTCTTCCACGATTATTTTGGAGGGAGATAATCAGTCTGGAAAAACTTCTCTCTTGAAAAAATTATATTTGGATGCTTTAAAAAGAGGATGGTATCCTTTATTTTTGCGAGGAGAAGAGTTTAAATCGAGCAAGTTGGATACTGTCTTACGTCGAGCTTATAGTACACAATATTCTGAAAAAGATTATGAACTATATAACCAATATCCTCAAGAGAAAAAGATTATACTTATTGACGATATCACAAGTTTAAGTAATTACTCAAATTTAGCAAAACTTATAGATGAACTTTCTTCAAGATTTGCAAAAATCTTCGTTGCCACATCTCCCAGATATGACATAGTATCTTCATTGGAGACTATCAAAAAGGGAGCCTTCTATGGCAGAATATTGCCACTTGGTTATAAGAAGCGCGGTGAACTAATTGAGACTTATTATAAATTGTCCAATCCTAATTGGGCTAATATTACGACACAGCAATATATTGAAGATACAAAGAAACTTATAGAGGAAGTTCAAAATGTATTAGGCAATAAGATTATACCTGCATATCCCATTTTCATTATTTCTATTCTTCAATCAATGAAAATGATGCAGCCAGCTAATATTGAACAAACATCATATGGCTACTGCTATCAAACACTAATCCACTATGCTTTGGCAATAAAGGCAAAAGTACCTAATGAGGATATCGGATCGTATTTCAATTATCTTTCAGAATTGTCGTATTACATATACAATAATCATAAGGTGGATAATGGTTGGGTGACTAAAACCGAATTTGAGAATTTTCACAAACGGTATATAGAGGAATATGTTTTTAAAGATTTCTCCAGAGCATTAAATGTGTTATTGGCTTCAAATATCATAATATCAAATAGTGATGAAGAGTATCGTTTTGGTTATCCTTACATTTTTTATTACCTTGTAGCTCAGAAGATTTCATCTATACTTACTACAACACAAGGCCAAAAGGAGCTCAAATATTTATGTGACAATTTGCACGAAGACAAATGTGCTAATATATTGATTTTTATAACACATCATACAAAAGATAGGAACCTGATTGATGAGGCGACCTTCGCAACGATGCTTCCTTTCAATCATATCGAGCCTATAACCTTAGAAAAAAATAAAGAGTATTACAATATTCTTGAATCTCTAGCAGAAGATTTAAGCGAAAGTATAATATCTAAAGATATTGACCCTCTCAAAGAACGACAAAAGAGATGGGAAGAAAAGGACAAGATTGAACATCTTCTTCCTTCACAGGAAGAAGATGTGGATTACACGACGTTGCCCGAAGAATTAATCATAATGCGACAGGCAATGCGTTCGATTGAAATCGTTGGTCAAATAATTAAAAATAGTAAGGGTTCTCTACCAAAAATACAATTAGAGAGTATGGTGAAGGAATTGTTTTTTACCGCGTTTAGAACTATTGGATTTTTTGGTCAATTGGTAAATCAATCGAAAGATGATATTATTGCATCCATAAAAAAAGAAAGTGAGGATGCAGAATCAGCATATAGAATCTCGCTTCGTATTAACGCATTTGTCCAAACAACGGCGTTACGCTTTTGTTTAGGAATTTTTTCTAAAGTCATACACTCTGTAGGATTAGCTGATCTTAAAGAGATTTTTAACTCTGTCGCCCACGAAATCGGTTCACCGGCGGCCTCTATATTGGCTTTCTCCATAAATACGTGTTACGGTAGAATGTCCTATACCGAACTAAAATCAATTCATACCACCATGAAGAATAATCCAGTGGTGCTGAGGATACTTAAGGCTCGTGTCAAGTCCTATCTATACAACAATGATGTAAGTTACGACAAAAAACAAAGAATTGCATCATTGCTTAAATGGAAATTAGAATCGAAGCTTTTACCTTATAGATCTCAAATCAAATAACAATAATGAATATGGATTTGAATCGACTTAAAATTGTTCTTGCGGAGCAAAAGAAGACCAATAAGTGGTTGGCAGAGCAATTAGGCAAAGATCCTGCGACAGTATCAAAATGGTGTACAAACTCATCTCAACCGGGATTAGAGACACTCCGTAAAATTGCAGAAGTTTTTAATATAGATATTCGTGATTTGATAATTTCAACAAAAAATGATAAGACAAGACTTGGATGAACAGATATTGGTTTAATGTAAGGATTAATATATCACTTTCTTTAGGCAATTCTGAACGCCAAATATTAGATAAGTTTACCGGCTTATAGAATCCCCGTTCATAACACCGATACTTCCTGTATATCTTCTCTTATATGTATTAGGCGATCAAAGTTCTATTAGTTTACATACCTACCTCTAATTAAATAAACCCACCGTTGTCAAGAAGAGTAAGCATTAACTGAAGTACACCTTCCGGAGGTTGCAGTTAGGTTGTAATTTTGCATTTCAAAGTTACACTAACTGCAACCTCCAATTATTAGTAAGCATACGGTGAAGCGCATATTGCACAATGTGGTAAAATAACACGAAGAAGC
>CAMWZE010000012.1 GCA_947178685.1 uncultured Porphyromonadaceae bacterium | reverse complement strand
GGGTTTGCCTCGCCAAGATATCCTGTCATGCCAATTCCGCCACCGGCATCAAACCTATAGTCTTCCTGAGCCTTGAGAGAGAATGCCATGGCAAGCGCGAGGATTGCGGCAAGGAGGAGCCTCTTCATCATATAAGGGGTGTAAAGGCGAGTTTAGCCATTACTCCTCTCCATATGGAGTCGGAAAGTTGTCCGTTAGCGGTATATCCACCGATAAGGTAAATATAGGGACATTGCCATGTGATGTCATATCCATCGATGGTATATTCCGGCTTGAGCCATCTTCCGGCCCGGGTTTCGGGGGTAGATGTCCAGTAATCCGAGAGATCGGCTGACAAGGGAGAAGCCATTACAATTCCATCGGCGCCTGTTAATCCGGGCACATAGTCGGGGAGTTGCATAAGCGAGGAGCCCTGACGCCAGGTGATGCCGTTGTCGTAAGAGAAATATACGGTGTCGTTGAAAGTGCCGTCGGCTTTCCGACCTCCTATCAGGAGCCATGCATCTGCGTTGTATGGATGGAAAATGTCTGACTGGCGGCGGTTATTGATGTAGCTTACCAAAACCGGTGCTTCCACTGCCGGGGCCGCGACATCATCTATTGTAGTCCATACCGAGCCGTCGAAAGCCCATGTAGCATTTGATACCGAACCGTCGGGGCATACACCGCCTACAAAGAAAACAGTAGGCAGTTCAGCCCATTCTGTCTCTATAGATACAAGTGCGCTCCTACCTGAAATCGGGAAGTTTGTGTCAAGAGCCGGGTCAGCAATTCCGGAATTTGTCGGGAAATGGCAATGTGTCAAACCGTCATCAGTTTGCTTTACTCCTAACACAGAGTTTAGATAGGGACCGATTATCGTGATCCATTTCTCGCCTGTGGCAGACCAGGAGAGAGCATCTGTTGATGTCATTAGATTGCCTTGATCGTCAAGCACCCAGAAAGCCTCGGGGGTTGCGGAGAAAGAGGCTACATCCGGTGTGAAAGCCGGAGAGATTGAAGTCTTTGTCCATTCACCCTTGAAGAGGTCAGACGACTTTGAAACAGTGAATGAACCGTCGGCTTCTTTAATCAAAGCGACAGCTTCGTCGCCATGAAGCACTGTATGTTGCCCTACGGGATTCTCGTTGCGGGAAGGGAGTTTGGCCACAGCAATGCGGTCCCACATAAGGGAATCCGGTTTCTGTTTGTGGACATTCACCTTAAGGTCGTAAGTATACTTTGTCTCCTGATCATAGGCGGTGACATTCAGTTTCACGGTTTTCGAGAAATCTATACTGTCGGAAGCATTGGTGAGATAATCATAGGTTTTGTCGTCCTTACCCTCCTCGCTAACCACGATTTCTGCTTTAGACACAGTGGTCATGAATGTGATTACAGGGATAAGACGCGACACATCAGTGCCGAGCGGTAGAGAGTCGGCATTAAAGATGACCCCACGGTCAAGATCGATTGAGAAAAATACAGAGTCGAGGTTGGAGAGAATCTTAGAGTTGGCCTGTAGGGTGAAGCTTTTCACCGCAACAGTGGAGACCGTGACTGCAATCTCATCCTGTTCCTTCGTTTTCTCGTTGCAAGAAGTAGCTGATCCAAGCAACATGAGAGCCGCCGGGACCATAAGTGAAGTTCTTTTGAAAAGTGATTTTTTCACTATTGTAGACATTGGTTAGGATGTGGCTCTATTGCTTTAGAAAACCCTAAGGAATTTAGCCACATTTATTAAGTATGTGTCACAAATTAATTAATACATTGCCTATCGCCCTGACGAGCGATTTTTCCCGTTGTTTCCAGCTGTAGCGGAACTTCCTTACGCACTCAAAACAACTTGAAATCTCATTCGTATATGTCATCAATCAATTATATAATTAATTTAAGACACATACTTACAATTTGCAAAATTAGTATTTCTTGGTGAAAAAATGAGTAGAAAAGCTCCCTATTTTAACAAATAAGTGTTTTTTAGGGCTTTTTAACGTCTGAAAAGCGAGATAGTATTGCTTCGGCACTGAAGTTTTTTGACGAATTTCAATCCGTCGGGGAGGGTAGGCTGTCGTAGTCCATCTCCTAAAGCCAGGGGCGCAGTCTCTACGCGTATCTCATCGTACAGACCTTCATCAATGAAGCTCTGAAGCAACGTTGGTCCCCCTTCCACCATTATGGAAATGATGTTATGAGCTCTCACCTCAGCCATCAATGCATGGAGATCTGCATGGTGAGGGCAGGTGATTTTGACAGGATCATTTCCGGCCCAGTATCTTACATCAAGACGAGGAGAATCAATCTTTTGGGTACGACTCCCTACCATAATCGCCTGATTGCGTGCTCGCTCACGATGCATCCACACTCTGGAGAGAGCATTGGAAAGTTTTACGGGTTTCGGATTGCCATCTTTGTCGAAAGTTGCCATGAAACCATCGGCACTTACCGCCCACTTGAGGAGTATCCAAGGGCGGGGATTGAGCTGGGCTGTCATGAAACGGCGGTTGATATCAAGACATTCCTGCAACAGAACGTTTTCCGTAACCTCAATTCCGGCCTCACGAAGCATGCTGATTCCGCGTCCGGCAACCAGCGGGTTCGGATCGGGAGCACCGACCACAACACGCGGAATACCGGTATCTATTATGAGTTTTGAGCAGGGAGGCGTCTTGCCATAGTGTGAGCAAGGTTCGAGGGTAACGTATATTGTTGCTTCTTTCAAGAGATGACGATCCTCCTCCTTAACAGAGGCTATGGCATTTACTTCGGCATGAGGACCGCCGTAAGTGCGGTGGTATCCTTCGCCGATTATACGATTGTCGGCAACGACAACAGCCCCCACCATAGGGTTGGGGGCTGTACGTCCTTCGCCGCCACGGGCAAGCTGTAGCGCCCGTTGCATAAATTTTTCGTGCATATGTCTATCGAATTATGATGACTATTTGAAGGAGAGTTTTGGATTACTACTGAGAAATATCTCCGAAGAGAGAATCATTCGAATCCGCGTAGACGAAGAATGGCGCGGGCATCAGGTTTATGTCCGGCAAATTTCTCGAACAGCACCATAGGATCTTCCGTATCACCGCTTTCCAAGATATACTTCTTATATTTATCAGCATTTTTCTTGTTGAAGGCACCGGCTTTCTCAAACTGTTCCCATGCATCAGCCTCAAGCACCTGGCTCCACAAGTAGGTGTAATAGCCGGATGCATATCCGTCATCACCGAATATATGTTTGAAGTAGGGTGAACGGTAACGGTAAGTGATCTCCTCCGGCATGCCGATCTTGGCAGCATACTCAGCCTCAAATCCGGGCACGTTTACATTGTTCCCGTCGGTCTGACCCCATGCGAGGTCGAGAAGGGCAGCTCCGGCAAGTTCGGTAACGGTAAAGCCTTGGTTGAACTTGGAGGAGGCGTTGATTTTTTCGATAAGCTCATCAGGGATCACCTCACCGGTCTTATAGTGGCGGGCATACTCCTTAAGGAGCTCCGGAGTGAAGGCGAAATGCTCGTTGAGCTGGGAGCTTAGCTCCACATAGTCACGATCTACGTTTGTTCCGGCTATTGAGCGATATGGAGCGCGAGAGAGGATAGACTGAAGGGCATGACCAAACTCGTGGAATGTTGTCTCAACCTCATCGATTGTAAGGAGAGCCGGAGTGTCGCCGGCCGGGCGAGTGAAGTTTGCCACGTTATAGACAATCGGTCTGCGTTCACCGTCTTCATAAAGTCCGCAGCTCTGCATCTGTTCCATCCATGCGCCCTGACGCTTTGATGCACGCGGGAAATAGTCGGTCATGAATACAGCCACGTGTTCTCCGGTTTTGGCGTCCTGCACGTCATAGACAGTAACTTCATTCATATATTTGGGAGCATCAGGCATCTCTACCATTTTGATTCCGTAGAGCTTTTCAGCGGCTGAGAACAGACCTTTGATAACATTGTCAAGTGAGAAATATTGACGCACTTCATTCTCATCGAGATCATATTTCTGCTTCTTTACTTTGCCGGCGTAGTAGTAATAGTCCCATGGTGCGATTTTGAAACCGCCGTTTTCAGCATCCACAATAGCCTGCATATCGGCAACCTCCTCATGGCTACGTTTAACGGCCGGTTCGAACACCGACAGGAGCAGGTCTGTAGCGGCCTGAGGAGTCTTTGCCATGACACGAGATGTCATCATCTGGGCGAAGTTGTCGAATCCCATGATTTTGGCTTTCTCCGCGCGAAGCTTCACGATTTGTTCGATTACGGGATAATTGTTGAATTCTCCGTAAGAAGCGAGATTGGTGTATCCTTTGTAGATAGCCTCACGAAGACCACGGTTTTCGGCATTCTGAAGCACCGGCAGACGACTGGGAGCCTGCAGGGTGAAAACCCAGAGTCCATCAAGACCACGAGCCTTTGCATCCTCAGCCGCTTGAGAGATAGAAGATTCCGGAAGGCCGGCGAGGTCTGCCTTATCATAGACGGTGACAAAGAAGTTGTTGGTAGCACCGAGAAGATTTTTGTTAAACTGGATGAAGAGCTTGGAAAGTTGGTCGTTGACCTTAATCAGTTCGGCCTTTTTCTCCGGAGATAGAGCTGCGCCCTGTTCTGCAAAGCTGCGATAATACTTCTCCACCACTCTTTTTTGAACCGGGGTGAGTTTGAGTTTGTCGCGGCTGTCATAGACAGCTTTGATGCGCTGGAACAGCTGATCGTTGAGGTTTAGCTGATTGGAGGCTTCGTTCAAAAGAGGAATTGCCTCCTCAGCCATTGCGGCGAATTCATCGGTAGAGAGAGCATTGTCGTAGTGGTAAAACACGTTTGACACGCGGTCGAGAATCGGGGAGAGATTCTCAAGAGGGAGTATGGTGTTGTCGAAGTCAGGAAGAGCACGGTTTGCCGTGATAGCAAACATATTCTGCTTCTGCTCCTCTATTCCGGCCTTGATGGCAGGAATGAAATCAGATATCTTAATCTGTTCGAAAGGAGGGATGTTGTATTTCCCGGTGTAAGGGGTCAGGAAAGGATTGGCAGTGTTGTCGGCCATTACATTTGGTATTGAGGCGACAGATAGCAGAGCTATCGCCGCAAGTTTAAAGAATGGTTTCATATTGTTGGTTTATGGTTAAATCATAATTCATAATTCACAATTCATAATGCATAATGCAGAATTCACAATTCACAATACATAATTCACAATTCACAATTCGTAATCCGTAATTCACAATTCCTAAATCCTAATTCTGCATTGTGCATTCTGCATTATGAATTATGCATTATGAATTATTATGCATTGTGCATTGTGCATTCTGCATTCTGCATTGTGCATTCTGCATTATGAATTATTCTGCATTCTGCATTATGCATTATGCATTCTGCATTATGAATTATTCTGCATTCTGCATTCTGCATTATGCATTAAATTTGCTATTTTGTGAACTCAAATTCTCCGATGAGAGGGTAGTGGTCGGAAGTATTAACCTTGCCGACTTTGAGACTTAGAGCCTTCAGATTACCGCGATAGAGCATCTGATCGATATGGAAATAGAACATGTGAAGGTTGTATGTCCATGTGGGACCGAAATTGGTTTCGGCATACGCGTCGCGCATATCGTCACCTTTTATCAGGTTATAAGCCCATGAAGAGGATACATCATTGAAATCACCGCATACAATCAAAGGAGCCGATGGACGTATTTCATTGATGGCAGCCCGCAACTCTTCCGCATTGCCGGCTCTTTGAACAAATGCGTTGGAAAGCTTTGAACGGATTACACCTTTCAATTCCTTGACGCTTGTTTTAGCACCATCAACCGATTTCATGTCTTTCATTACATTACGTTCCTGTTCGGTGAGGTCGTAAGAATAAAGATGCACCATAGCGATGTCGAGTGTCTTGCTACCCGGGAAATGGACCTTGAAGAAATCAAACCTATGATGTCCACTCTGAGAGAGATAGGAGACTCCTGTACGGTCGACCGGATATTTGGAGATAATCTTGAGATCGGTTGATGAGAGACCGGCTCTGAAAGGATATAAGCGTATAAGGCTGTCGATTTGGGTAGGTGTGGCTTTTTTCAGCTCAGTTGTGCTGAAATTGTTAAGTTCCGCCAGGCAAATTATGTCAGCTCCCGACTCGATCATATATTCAACAGCACGGTTTCCCGGATAATCCGGCTTCCGGATATCATCAGTGTGGAGCACGTTCCAGGAAATTATCTTGAAAGTCTGCTTTCCCGGAGTAGGATCCTTTTTAGAGTTGAGCGGGAAAGCGAGAGCAAGGGGTCCGGAGCAAGCCACTAATGCCAGGACACCGAGAGCTGCGAAGATAAAACGCTGTGTGCATATCCAATAAATGATCAATAAGCCGGAAAGGATAGCGAGCCAAGGGAGAGCGAGGCACAGAACTGCCGGAATCGTAAAGAAATCAGGGTTAAATTTCCCACCGAAAGCAGAGGCGATAGTAAGCAACCAGACTACAATCGAGATTATCCGCATGATAATGCGGAACACCGGGGTGATGAGGAATACAGGAGAAAAAATCGGAAGTATCATTCTGAATTATTCTTTTTTAGACGCTGAGATAAGAGCATCAGTTCATTTTTCTCGCCGGCTGACAGAGAATTATAGCCGGAGATTCTTATTTTGTCAAGCAATATGTCGAGTCGGCCTGTGTCAGAGAGATGTTGAGCCGCCTCGGCCACGGCATTTCCGTTGCGGCGGACGTTCAGCCTGACTGTCCGTCGCTTTTTGGTTTGCTGTCGTGCCGGATAGTCGTTGTGGGGGTAATATGAGGCCGATTGGTATTCATTTGCAAAGGTGTCTGTGAACGCAAAAGGGGAATTGGAGGATGCGGCAACTTGTGATTTTGTAAATAGAGCGAACAGGAGTCCGAAGACCACACCCCCGATGTGAGCGCTTTGAGCAGCCCAGGATCCACCGTTCATTCCGAAGAATGTAAGTGCGATACAGATAAGAGCGATCCATCGCATCTGAACGCCTCCGAAGAAAAGCAACCGGATCTCCCTTTTGGGCTCCCATACAGCAACGGCTGTCATAATTCCCAATACGGCAGCTGAAGCACCGCAAAGATATCCCCCGGCAACGTTTGAATGAGGGAAAATAAGATTGGTGCAAATATAGAAAGCGGCCCCGGTGAGTCCGGCTCCAACGTAAAGCACTAACCGTCGTTTTTCTGAAACGGAGTAAGGTATGAAGATACCGAACCAGAATAGCCACAATACGTTGAAGAGGAGATGTATGAAGTCATATTGGGTCACCATATAGGTCAAGAGTGTCCAAGGGTGAGTTATCGCCTCTTGGGGAGAGGAGGAAACGCAGAGCCACGGCATGGTGAAATTATCCATTAGATTGAACCGTCGGCCTATAAGCATGACAACCCATGCCGCCAAGAAAACAGCGGTATTGACGATGATCAGGGTGGCGAGAACGGAAGAACCGCCACAGTAACGCTTGAGGGAATCAATAATATTGGTCACAGTCAGTATCTGTTAGTAGTAGCCGCCACCGCCATAGAAAGTGCCTTTCTTTTTCCAGTAAAGGATAAGGAGAAAGCCGAAGAGGGCACCGCCGAGGTGAGCGAAGTGAGCCACCATATCAAAATCGGCAACCCCTAAGAAGAATTCCATAACAACCCAGAATATCATAAGATATTTTGCCTTTATGGGTATGGGAATGAACATGAAATACATCGGACGGTCGGGAAACATCATTGCGAAAGCAAGAAGAAGACCGAATACTGATCCGGAAGCGCCGATGGTGGTAAGGTTATTTTTCATTATGGCGGCAGAGGAAAGGAACTCAGGATCGCCTGCGGCCTGTTGCTTGGCTATGATTGCCCGTATAGCCTCTTCAGTGAATCCCGGGTTCTGGCGCACGAGAGCACTGATGTAATCGTTCATCCATGTAAAGCACCATACGAGTTCCTGTATGAATGCGGCGCCTACTCCACAGACGAAATAAAATAAGAAGAAGCGTTTCGACCCCCACACTCGTTCGATTAATGCACCGAACATGAAAAGTGTAAACATGTTGAAGATGACATGAAGAGGGGAATAAGGATCATGAATGAACATATACGTTATGAGCTGCACCGGGTTGAAATGAGAGGCACCGACATAGTGCAGCCCAAGATGATTCACGACAAAAGAGGCAAAGCGGGGGAAAAGCGCCTCGCCGAGCCAAATAATCAGATTGATTATGATAAGATTTTTCGTGACTGGTGGTATGGAAGCCACGAATCTATTGAAACCGTTTCCAAACATGTTGCAAAATTAACAAATCTATCGGAGTATATGAAATTTGGAGTAGGTGTAATATTGCTAAAAAAGCTGAAAAACGGGAAAAAGGATGAAAAGCGATGGGAAAAATGGGATGATTGGGCGTTTAAATTTAGAGTTTGGGGCATCCCCCGAAGAGAAACCAAGAAATATAAAGGAAATGAATAAGACAGAACTTGTAAATGAGATTGCAGAGAAAGCGGGATTGAATAAAACCACATCCAAAGCGGCTCTTGATGCGTGTCTTGAAGCGATAGGGGAGGCTTTGTCAAGAAATGAGAAGGTGCAGTTGGTGGGTTTCGGCACATTCACTATGGCTGAAAAACCCGAGCGGATTGGGATTAATCCTCAAACCAAGGAGAAGATTACTATAGCGGCGCGAAAGACTGTGAAATTTAAGCCGGCGGCAGAGTTGGGGCAGTAGGACTATCAGAGAGGATTATTTATGGGATTGAATCGTGGTAGAGTGGGGATTGCGTGGAGATGATGCGATGACAGCATGATGTTAAATGCAATTAGAATTGGTCAATAGAAATGTAAGTTGTGGATTAGCTGAAAAATTGCTAAATTTGCAGATAGTTTTTCTGATTTGAAGGAAAGAAATTTATCAATATATAGCAATGACAGTAGAATCCATTATCACAGGGGCCGTGGCGCAAGCACTTAAGGCGTTATATGGCTTGGATGTAGCACCGGAGGGCATAGTGCCTCAGCAGACAAGGAAAGAATTTGAGGGAAACCTTACAATTGTAGTGTTCCCATGGCTTAAGGCGTCGCATAAGTCGCCGGAGGCCACTGCCAAAGAAATCGGCGAATGGCTTGTGGCCAATGAGCCGGCAGTAGAGAAATTTAATGTAGTGAAAGGGTTCCTCAATATCTCGATCAACCCGGAATTCTGGCTTGGTGTGCTTCATAGCATTGCGGAGGATCCGGATTACGGTATCCGCAAGGCTGACGAGAACTCAGACCTGGTAATGGTGGAGTATTCCTCGCCAAATACCAATAAACCGCTCCATTTAGGGCACGTGAGAAACAATCTTTTGGGGTACTCACTTTCCTGCATACTTGCAGCCAACGGACACAAGGTGGTAAAGACCAATATAGTGAACGATCGCGGCATACATATATGCAAGTCGATGTTGGCTTGGCAGAAGTGGGGCAATGGCGCTACCCCCGAATCAACCGGCAAGAAGGGAGACCATCTTATCGGCGACTTCTATGTGGCTTTTGACAAACACTACCGTGAGGAGGTGAAGGAGTTGATGGCTAATGGCATGAGTGAGGATGAAGCAAAAGCCAACGCTCCTCTCATGCTTGAGGCACGCGAGATGCTGCGCAAGTGGGAGGCCGGTGACCCGGAAGTTCGTGACCTGTGGAAGAGAATGAACGGCTGGGTATATGAGGGCTTTGATGAGACCTACCGTAGACTCGGAGTAGACTTCGACAAGATTTATTATGAGAGCGACACCTATTTGGAGGGTAAGGATCTTGTGCTTGGAGGCATAGAGAAAGGTATCATGTACCGTAAGGAAGATGGCTCAGTGTGGGCCGACCTGACCGGGGATGGACTTGACCACAAACTGTTGCTTAGAGCAGACGGCACCTCTGTGTATATGACTCAGGATATAGGCACAGCCAAACTCCGTTATCAGGACTTCCCGATTGACAAGATGATATATGTGGTGGGCAATGAGCAGAATTATCATTTCCAGGTGCTGTCATTGCTTCTCGACAAACTTGGATTCAAGTGGGGTAAAGATCTTACTCACTTCTCTTACGGCATGGTAGAACTTCCCGAGGGTAAGATGAAATCGCGCGAGGGGACAGTGGTAGATGCCGACGACCTTCTTGACAAGATGGTGTCTGATGCGCGCGAGATGGCGGCAGACAGATTTGCCGATATGCCCGCTGATGAGGCAGCCGAGGTAGCGAGAATGGTCGGTTTGGGAGCGTTGAAGTATTTCCTTCTTAAGGTAGATCCGAAGAAGAATATGCTCTTCAATCCGAAAGAGTCGATTGATTTCAACGGCAATACCGGTCCGTTCCTTCAGTATACTTATGCCCGTATCCGTTCCGTGCTCCGCAAGGCCGGTGGTATCGATATGGATATTAAACCCAAAGCAGCCCCCAATGAGAAGGAATCCACACTTATTCAGAAAGTGGCCGATTTCAAGAGTGTAGTAGAGGAGGCAGGCCGCAGCTACTCACCCGCGTTGATAGCCAACTATTGCTACGATTTGGCAAAAGAATACAACCAGTTCTATCACGATTACTCAATTCTGAAAGAGGAGAATGAAGAGGTGAAGAACCTTCGTCTGCTTCTGTCGGCAGTAGTGGCTCGCACGCTGAAGGCCGGTGTGTCTCTGCTCGGTATGGAGATGCCCGACAGAATGTGATGGTATGACTGTGTTCAACTGTCCGATTTTTCGGAAATAGTGTCGTAAAAGTTGCATTCGGCTATGAAATTCGGTAGAATAATAAACTCGGCATATGATTTGTTGTCTATATATATGTAAGTATTGACGAACATATACTTATCATATGCCTATATTCTACATGAATATTGGCTTCGAATTATCACATTGCTGATTCAAATATGAAGCAGAAGTGATTTGTGGGATTTAATATCCGTTGTAGAATTAATCAGGCAGCAACTTACCGGTTGCGTAAACGACATGTGTGAACTAACAAAATAAAATAATTATGGATTACAGGAATAACATGACACCACCCCCGTATTACGGTCAGGGTGGTTATGGACAGGGAGCAGTGGTTTCCCAAACCAATGCAGTGATGAAGCGCGTATATGTACGCATGTTCATCGGTCTGCTTATATCCGCATTTTGTGCTCTTGGAGTAGCGTCGAGCCCGGCGGCAATCAGCTTCATCTTCGGCAGCAAGATTGTGTTCTGGGGGCTTTTCATAGCCATGCTTGCAATGGCATGGATACTTCCGGCAAGAATGACAAAGATGTCAACAGGCGCATGCCTGGCGATGTTCTGTGTATTCTCAGCGATTATGGGCGTATGGTTGGCACCGATCTTCCTTGTATATAAGGTGGGTACTATAGTGTACACGTTCTTCATTACAGCGGGTACATTCGGAGCGATGTCGGTATACGGCTATTTCACGAAGTCAGACCTTTCAAAGATGGGCACCTATCTTGTTATGGCACTTTTCGGGCTTATCATAGCCAGTGTTGTAAACATTTTCTGGGCCAACAGCACCATGGAGTGGGTTATCTCTATCTTAGGTGTGCTGATCTTCACAGGTCTTACTGCTTGGGATACACAGCAGGTAAAGCGTCTTGCAGCGGCCAATCTTGATCCTCAGCTTGCAGACAAGCTTGCCACGATGGGAGCTTTGAATCTTTATCTTGACTTTATCAACCTCTTCTTGTTCCTTCTCCGTATCTTCGGTGGAAGTCGCGACTGATAAGAGAGTGTTTCATATCAACGTGCGGTGTTTCAGAGCTGAAACACCGCACGTTTTATTTTACAATTGCAAGGTCCGGAATCAAGAATCAATAGTCCAGCCCTCAATCCGGCGAGTTTTGGAAGAAAAACTTACACCGATCTTGAAGATACGGCGACTGTCAGTGGAGAATCTACGCGCATATTGCTTCTCTTCAATTTGACGAAGTGCCTGTTCGGGAGAAGCGTCATACTTCAGTTCGATGATGTAGATATATTTCGGTGTCTTTATAAGGATATCAATGCGGCCGTCTGAGGTATGCATCTCAGCTTGTGTATCGATACCGATGAGGGTCATGAGAATGTAGAAGGCATTGTGGAAGTTATTCTCATTGTCCATCTTCAGATCGTAGGGAATTCCGGCAAAGTATGCGTTGAGACTTCTCATCATCTCTTCCGGCTCACCGTAACGAATGGAGTCGATTATCTCCTCCACCAGCGAAGCTGCTTCTCTACGCTTGGTCTTAACATAGAATTTCAGTAGGTCGTTGAAGAGAGCCTTGGTTACTTCTTCGTTTGGCACCTTCAGGCGCACGGTGTCGGTGTCTAGATCATATTCCGACATGGTCAGATACCCTGTCTGATATAGTAAGGCGGTGGGATCTGTGTTGAGTATGTCAAGTCCGGCAAGTCGTCGGAGTCTCCAGCGAGCGTTGAGTATACGCTCCACGTCTACATCTGCATCATACAGCGCTTCGGATATAATGGTTGGGGCACCTGTACTCGCCCAGTAGTCATCTATGCGCAAATCCCTCATGGCACAGAGCACTGACCATGGATTATAGATGTCGCTCCCTTTCGGAGCAAAACGATAGCCATCATAGTTCTTCTTTAGTCTGCCGCACATATCCTGATAAGATATCTCATATTTATCGGACAGTGCCGAGATTCCATGCTGGAAATTATCAAGTAGCTCTTGCTCAGTAATTCCACATATGTTGGCGAATTCATCTGAGAAGGAGATATCGTAGAGGTTGTTGAGGTCGGAGAATACGCTGAGCTTGCTGAAGCGGCTGATGCCAGTCAAGAACACAAACCGTATATGCTCGGCAGAGCTCTTGAGGTTGGAATAGATTGAGGCGAGTCTTGAGCGGTAATGCTCGAAGATTTCTGATTTCCGAATATTGCCTGATAGCGGCTTGTCATATTCGTCTACTAGAATTACAGCTTGCCGTCCTGTCTTCTCATGAGTTGCCTCAATGATGTTATGGAAACGAGTGGAGAGATTTGTTGCGATGTCAGTTATTCCGTATGTGTTTTCCCATTTCTTGAATTGATTGTCGAGCAAATCGTCAAGGACACCTTGTTCGGCAAACTTATCGGTGTTAAGGTCAAGGTAGAGTACAGGATACGCTTCCCACGTCCAATTGGTGGAGTCAATGTAAAGTCCCTTGAAGAGGTCACGTTGTCCCTCAAAGAAGTAGCGGAGTGTGGAGAGGAACAGGCTTTTTCCAAAACGACGCGGACGGGCGAGAAAGTAGTACTTACTGCCTTCTACAAGCTTCTGGATGTATTTCGTCTTATCTACATATAGGAACCCGTTTCCACGTAGAGATTTGAAATCCTGATCTCCTATTGCGTATTTCACCTTATTATCTTCCATAATCCTTAAAGTTTCCTCAAAGATAATATCGTTATTAATTGGTGGGGAGGCGGTGGGATACAAAGCTTGTGAGCAGTTGAGGGTCCTCGCAACCGAGCATATATTTGGAGCCATTTTTCAGGCGTACAAAGAAACAGTCGGAGGCTTTGCCATAGTATGCGAAATATTTTCCAAGATCCTTCTCTTTGAACCACCCCCAGTAACCGAACCAACCGGCACTTCCAAACAGACGTTGCTCCCCCATAGTGGGTTGCATAGGTGTGATGGAAGATATTTCAGAGTAGGGGATTGTCTTGGTTTTTGCAAGGCGGTTTATGTGTAGGGCTTTGTCGTCGACACTTACAGAAACAGGCATAAAGTAGAATGCCAGTCCTATCCAGACAAGCAGGATGAGAGCCGATGTTATAGCGCTCCAAAGATTATTGGAGTAGTGAAGAATCACTAACAAAATTATTGATACAATGGCAGAGAGGAGTTTGCAGTAGAGACTGAGATTTACTTTCTGCTTCATAGGGTGGGGAAGTTAAGTGTGGATATATTAGTAAAATGAATCACAGTGAGTTAATCTGATCTATCGAAAGTCCGGTGGCATTAGATATCATATAAT
>CAMWZE010000011.1 GCA_947178685.1 uncultured Porphyromonadaceae bacterium | reverse complement strand
GTAGGGATGATGCCGGTGCCCAAAGGATTCCATGTGGCCACTACAGCCGATTGGCCGTCTCTGATACCGGATAACACCACAATTCCGGCTTCATACCGCACAGCCTCGGGCGACTCAATCAAAGCGACTCTGGTGACACTCCCCGGCACACTTGACGATTCTCCCTCGGCCACTACAAACGCCCAGAACTATCTCAAGCGTTACGTGCTTTTCGAATCAATCACAACAGGGGCCAAACTCTATTTGCCGTATGCCGGCATCAAGGCCAATACAACAGTAGAGATTCCTACCCAGCCCGGTTTCAGATTCGACACCCGAACCGCTTACTGGATGTCGGAGGAACGTTACATCATGCTTATCGACTACAGGGCTCTTGAAGGCGGAGTAGACGGAGCACTTATGGTCCGCAACCGCTGGAATGCCGATGGCTTCATGATGGTGAGAGGTGTGAAAGACTGATGTCTGTTGACCAGGACACCGAGAATCTATATAATACAATTTCAAACAAGTCTTTATTCTACATAAGTTCTTTCTTATGAAAAAAGCGAAATATATTCTTCTGTTCCCGTTCATCCTGACGAGTCTCGCATCTTGCAACAGCGACTCGCTTTCCGACGGTTTTCAATCGTCAAAGGGTGAAGGGATCACATTCTATATCAGTTCGCCGGTGAATGAGTCGGAATGGCTCACACGTTCCGCCGAGGGCGACACCGTGAAGGAGAAACTCTCCAGCCTCATCTATCTCTTGGCTGACGGCGACGGAAAAGTGTTGACCCATCATTACGGTCGTCTCTCCTCCAACCTTGACCGTCTTAATCTCGACGGACTTCGTGCCGGCGACTATTCAGTGGTTTTCCTCGGTTCTTCCAATGCTTCAGATCTTGCACAGATCGAAACTCCGGAGACACTCGACGAAGCTTGGCTCTCCAACACTATGGAAGCGATGCCGGTAGAGGGAACCTATTTCTTCAAGAAAGTGGATTTCAACGTAAGTCTTGCTCCCGAGCCTATCTCAAGGGAGGTTATGCTTGACCGCGCCCTTTCAAAAGTGAAAATAGAGATCCCCGGTATAAAGGCTGCTGTGGAGGAGATGGTGACAAGTGTCAAGATATCTCTTGACGATGACTCACGAATTTTCACCACCCTCAATGCCGATGGCTCTTATGCCGGTGAAGCAACCGTGAAGGATTATGAATTGCGCGATTCCACATTCAATCTCACCTTCAATACCCTACCCTCTGACGGCGCTGTGTCGGGCCACGTGAAAATCGAGGCTAAATCGCTCTCCGGCGAAGCCATTGTAAATGATTATCGCTTTGAGGGTATCAACGTGGAGGCCGGTAAGGTGGCAACCCTTACAATCAACCTCCGCCATCCTGATTTCGAGACCGGCTTTATCCTCGTACGTCCGAAAGACTACTACGATTACAATGCCGATCTTATGATGATGGAAGATGAGCCGCTTGATATACTTCACGACAATAACCACCGCAGATACACCGTGACTCACCCGCTCATGATCACCTCTTGGGAAAACGATCTGCGCGTGCGTCTCTTCTCAGCCGGTCCTGTGGATGATGTGGATATCTATGCCGACTTCCCCTCGCTCGGTCTCGACAGCGTACATATGGCTCACTTCGACCGTGTAGAGGCATTCCTCGATATGCTCGTGCCTATGCCATTCATGGAGCGTGCCTGCAACTACTACGATGTTCACGGAAAGCGTGTCACAATTCCTCAGATGACCACTCTACCCTCCGACGTCAAATGGCATTATAAGACACCTGACCCCTATCTTGACCAGCTTGACAAGCTCAAGTTCTCCAACTGGACCGCATGGTGTCCGGCCTATGAGTCATGGTGGTCGTTCTATGCGCTTACACCTACCAACGACCTTATCCGTCACGGCTACATAATCAACCAGTGTCTGGCCATCATGTTTGATTCTCCGGAATTCTATGCCCGTCTTGAGGCAAATACCGGTAATTATATCAACAACGGCAACTACCTTACCAACGAGGATATCATCCAACGTATCTATAATACAGCCGGCTTCGGTTGGGGACGTTGTAATCCGAGCTCCGGAGCCGAGGGTTGGGGCGGAGGTAGCACCATGATCTTCATGGACTACTACTTTAACGGCGGTATGTATCCCGGAACAGACACCAACCGACCCACCACTTGGTCGCGCGAGGTGCTTTTCCATGAGCACGGACACTGCCTCGGTTTCTCTCATACAGGTAATATGACCTACGGCGGCATGTGGGTAGGAGTAACTTCCAACGCATATATCGAATGTTTCCTTAATGGCAAAATGCCCTATGGTGTGCCTGATTTCGTAAGAAATATCCCCTACAAACGTGCGGATGCACCCAAATGGGCCAAGCCTCGATTCGTGATCCCGCAGGAAACAGAAGAGCCTGCTACAAAATCCACCCGTTCCACAGTGCCGGAAGGCCTTGAACCTCCTGTGTCATAACTTCCCCGCTGCTGAGAATCAACTTTAATTCTAATCGTAACCGATATTAGATTTTAAACATGAAACGTAATATATTAAAAATATCTCTCGTCACTCTCATTGGAATCGGCTGTCTGTCGGCCGTGGCTAAAAAAGAGGTGACCGAGGGTGACTGGAACGACGGTTGGGGCGGCAACCCCGGCAACATAGAGATCGCTTTCAAGGCAATACCTGATGCCGGATTCAGCAATCTTTCTCTTGTGATCACCGTCAACGATCCGAATGCAAAGATCATGTGGACCACTGAGGAGGGCATTCTCCCCGACGACGCCGAGGGGTGGAAGGAATACAAGGGGCCCATCACCCTCACCGAAGATTGCACTGTAAGTTTCTACGCAGTGGTTGGCGATAAGCTTCGTTCCGACATCATGACCTATAAGTTCGTCTATGCCGACCATCAGGTGGCGGCGCCGGTCATAAATGCCAACACCGAGAATTCAATGCTTACGATAGGTTGTGCAACCCCCGGTGCCGAGATACGCTATACGGAGGATGGTTCCGAACCCACAAAAGAGAGTCCGCTCTATACCGGAGAGATGGCAATAAAATCCTACATCTACCGTGCCCGTGCATTTGCAGAGGATCTCTTTGATTCCGCCGTCACCGACTATGTGATCGCTTCGGAAACAGTGTCTGTAGCGGTTCCTGTAGCTGAATTCTCCGACAAGCTTCTTACAATCACCTGTCCTGATGAAAAGGCGGAGATCTACTTCACTACAGATTCCGACGCCACTATCGACAATGCAGAGGCCTGGCAACTCTACGAGAAACCGCTTGCCCTCACTGAGAACTGCCTCGTGAGATTCTTCGGACGCCGCGAAGGGTTCCAGGATTCCGACATCCAGAGCTTCAGCTTCATCTACTCTAACTATCGTGCGGCCGACCCGACAATCGAACGCAACTACGAGGGAACACACATCGTAATGGCCACCGCGACAGAGGGAGGTGTGATCCGCTATACCACCGACGGCACGGAACCAACCGCCGATAGCCCGATTTACACTGAGCCAATCCTGATCGAGTGTAATGGTACGTTCATGGCCAAGACATTTGCCGACGGCCTCTTCGATTCGGAAACCAACCGCTATATAGTGTCGAATATGGCTGTGAGCAATCCATTCGCCAACTTTAGCCAGAAGCACTTCAATCTTACCTGTATTGATACCAATGCAGCCATCTGGTATACCACAGATGCGGATGCGACAGTTGACAATACCGATGCCTGGACACTCTACTCGGCTCCCTTCTCGCTATCTTCAGATTGCACTTTGCGATTCTTCGCCCGTAGAGAGAATTTTAATGACTCAGACATTGAGAGCCTGACAGTTGTTATTGCCAACTATCAGCTGATGGCCCCCTCAATCAGCCGTAATGCGCAGGGCACCCATATTATAATGACGGCTCCCACCCAGGGTCCGACAATGGGATCGGCACCGGATGATCTCAATCCTGATTCCAAACCCGAAGAGGGTAAAGATGATGGCTGGAATCTGATGACCGCCAGCGTACATTACACGACAGACGGTTCAGAGCCTACATTGGAAAGCCCTGTTTACGAGTCACCGATCCGCATACAGGAAAACACCATTTTTAAAGCCCGTGCCTTTGACGAGAACTGGCTTGATTCGGAAATCATCGAGTATCAGATCGGTACAGATCATCTGAACGCCCCTGTAGGAGTATTCGAGAATTTCGCACTCAAACTCACCACAGAGGATGAAGGCGCACAAATCTGGTATACCGACGATCTGAACCTCAGCGTTGACGATGTGGATAAATGGAAACTTTATGAGGCTCCCATAACCCTCGAATCAGATTGCTCTATCCGCTTCTTCGCCGGAGATGACGAAGCCAATGCATCAGACGTTCAGATGTTCGTTTACCAGAAAGCCGACTACACCGCTGCGGCTCCTACTATCGAGCGTAACGATGATGGTGCTTACATCGTGATGGCTACTGACACCGAGGGAGCAGAGATCCGCTATACTATGGATGGCTCAGAGCCCACCAAGGAGAGCTATCTCTACACTGATCCGGTGCTCATTACCTGCAACGCCACCTTCCGAGCCAAGACATTCAAAAATGGTCTTTATGAGTCGGAGACTACTGAATTCATAGTATCGAACATAGCGGTTTCTGTTCCTCGCGCTGACTTTGCTGACAAACATCTCACTCTCACATGCGATGATTCAGAGGCCCAGATCTGGTATTCAATGGATGACGATGCAACTCCTGAGAATGACGAGGCATGGACAGTCTATACCGAGCCGGTGGCTCTTGAAGAGAACTGTTTCGTTCACTTCTTCAGCCGCCGCGAGAATATGAATGATTCCGATATCGAGACATTCGTGTTCCTCCGGGCTAACTACATGGCTGCTGCTCCGTCGATAGAGCGTAGTGAGGATGGCACATCAGTATCCATGGCTACGGAGACTGAAGGTGGTGTAATCCGTTATACAACTGACGGTTCGGAGCCCACCGAGAATAGTGCTGTATACGAGGGTCCGATCTTCGTAACCGTCAACTGCACATTCCGCGCAAAAGTATTTGCCGACGGACTCTTCGAATCGCCCGAAAGCGAGTTTACTGTTTCCAACCTGTCGATGGTTGCCCCGATTGCCAACTATGAGAATGATCTTCTCATCATCACAGTTTGGGATGATGAAGCGACTATCTGGTATACTACAGATGCCGATGCTACTATTGAGGATGAGTCAGCGTGGACACTATATACCGAACCGCTTTCATTCAACGAGAATTGCATAGTTCGTTTCTTCGCCCGTCGTGAAGGTCTGCTCGACTCTGAGATTATGAGCTATGAAATCGCCGGTAAGAGTGGTGTAGCAGACACCCTTTCAGACAGCAACTCAATTTCTGTGATCCGTAAGGGTGCCGATATTATCGTGAACTCTCCGGAAGCAGGTAGAATTGCAATCTATACTGTAGGTGGTCAGCTCGTTCGCGTAGTAAATCTTATCCAGGGTGAAAACGTGTTGAACGGTCTCTCTAAAGGCACTTACATCATTGCAGGTAAGAAAGTAATTCTCTAATGCTGTTCAGTTAAGTATGTGTCATAAATATAATTGATTGGTGACACATACTTATAGCTCAACTTTGAAGAATTAACCTTCCCAAATACACCATCAACCTTCAGTAAATAAGTCAGCGGTATGACTTGCTTACTGAAGGTTATCAAGAAAAAGATGGAGCATAAGATCGGAATGATCTTATGCTCCATCTTTTTCTAAGTAGCTGCGGATAATTGAGGTCACAATAGCAATAAGTAGCTGCGGATAACAAAATTTATGAAGTTGAAGGTTTTAAACTTCATTGTTCAGACAAACAATTATTGTATTATTAATTCTTATTTATTAACTTTGTGATAAATTTTATCAGTTGTACGGGTCAGTCATTCCCATAATTCTCCTCTGCGCCCAACAATTACAAGTCGTAAGGACTCATGCAACGGAGTCTATTACGCAAAGATAAAATACGCTTAACATCAGTATCTTTAAGTACATTAAATACTTCAACTATCTTAATCAACATCATTAAATTTTACATGAACAGAAATTTTTGTAAGTCACCGACCACATGGCTCGTTGCCATGACGTTGTTGCCGCTGTCTGCATGTAACGATTTTGCAGACTCCACGTCGTCTCGTGGTCAGGAAGATGGTGGTATGGTAGTATTCCCAAAATTCCTGGGACTCCCATATCAGAATTCTTCAGAGGAAGAGAGTGAGAAACTGACGGAAGTTAATGTCTTCCATTTTAACGGCGAGGATTTTTTCCTGCGTACCGACATCAGTGATCCCTATGCAGAGACCGTGGAGCTACCCACAAACGGCACCACCAAGGTATATTGTGTAGCGGGCACTCAAGTTGCCGCTACCGAGGGAGTGAAAGAGACCGATTTCCTCAACACCACTGTCAGTGTGCCTGCTAACGCTACCACCTCTCCGATCTTCTATTCCGGGACATCCGAATTCTCCGAAGAAGTCCTACGTGGAGGTCGTTTGGATATCGAACTTACACGCAGCGTAGCTCGTATCGACTTTACCAATACCATCGACCCGGACATCGTTATCAAGAAGCTTATAGTTGAAAATGCTCCTGCTTCCACATTCGTATTTGCTCAGGATTCGATCTGTGAGAGCAGCACGGTTTCATTCACCCGTGAGTTTGCCGAGCCCTTCTATGGAGAGGAAGCTGGAATATTCTATCTTTATGAATCAGCCAACCCTGTCAATGTACGCATAATCGGTGAATATGGCGACTCCCCCCTCAATATAAGCGCCACTTTGCAGAGTGTGGAACGTAATAAGGTTTATAATCTTCAAATGATCAATCTCAGCTCTAACGTTCAGGGTGCATTCACTGTAAAAGACTGGGAAGAGGGTTCCAATGCAGACGCACTCCCATCTACCAACCACGACATTTTCATTGACAAACTCAACTCAAGCATACCCGAGGGAGTGACTGTTGATTATGGTAAAAACGTCGTAACCGTACCCTTTGCAGGAGCCAAGAACATAAAGCTCGCATTCCTCGCCGAGACAGAAGTCACAATAGCTTCTATCGAGGGAGAAGTGTCTACTGCCAAGATCACTACTAATCAACCCGTAAAGGTGGAGGAGGGTTACATATCCTCAATCAACGTAAATATCGATCCCAACAAGCGCCTCAGCTATACGCTACTCATCAATCTCAAAGACGGTAAAGGCCGATACAATTTCGTGGAGATCAAAGTGCTCAACGACACTACCAGAGTTATTGAGACTGTAGAAATTGCGGGAGCAACCTGGATGGCTTTCAACTGCACCGGTCCCGATCTTGACAAGCAGATTTACCCCGTTGACGGTCTGTCGGTTGAAGAGACTTATAGAAATAACTTTGTAGGTGCTGTCGGCTATCTATATCAGTTCGGACGTCAGTATGCCTATAATCCGTATCTTTCATACAACCCATGCAATAATCTCGGCAATCAAGTTCAGAATATGCCTTGGGTAGATTATTCTCATATGCCTTGTCCCGAAGGATACCACGTAGCCACACTCGAGGAACTCAGGACACTATGTCCCAGCGGCACAAAAATTCCGGGCACCTATACCGCAGGAAATGGTGAAAGTATTACTGTAACTGTTCATGCCGCAGAGGGCACTCTCGTTACCCCGACCAACGTCGGAGGAACCGCCCGTTACATGAAGTTTAAATCAAATAAGACCGGCAATGTTCTGATTCTCCCGATCTCCGGTTATAAGGGTGACAAGAGTACAGCCTCTAACCCAGGTTTCGGTAAGGATGTGGTATATTGGACCAACTCCAACATCAGCTGCTGGGGCGGTCATGCCAGAGCATTCCGCTTTATGTTTAACAATGGCAATGAGGCAATTATGGAAGAATTCCAGTGGCCTATGGAGGCATTCTCCTACGTACGAGCAATTAAAAATGTAGAATCTAACGAGGAATAAAAATGAAACTCATCAATAAATTAGGGCTCTGCCTCTCCCTGCTTACTCTGGCAGGTTGCGCCGGAGAGGAGATGACTCACGACCTTACCAATCCCGGAGAGGGGAAAGCGGTTTTCAATATCGCTACAGAAAGCTCTCAGATCGGTGTCACCACACGTGCCGACGGGGAGCAGGTGCAGCCTATGATATCCGAACTTAAATGGCTTGTCTCCGACACTGACGGAAAGATTGTACCTCTCTATTATGGTCATGCCGACAACCAGAATACCCAGCTCACTCTTGAGGGTCTCCCCTACGGCGATTATTATCTGCTCTGTTTGGCTACCATTAATGAGGGAGAGGGAATCAACTTCGATGATCCTCTTTATTTTGAGGACGGCTGGCTGGTGAACGACAAAAATAATGACCCCGTTGACGGCATCTACTGCTACAAGAAAGTTCCTTTCTCTGTGAATGCGGACGGCACTGCAGCCAACGTGATACTTGAGCATATCACTGCTATGGTAAGCGTGGACATTGAGATGCCTAATATCTCGATGTGGCGCCATGTGAAAAAAGTGTCGGTGACTTTCGATACCGAAATTCCTACAACATTCAACGCAGGCGGCACATACAGCGGCAACCACACTGTGTCGGGTTATGATATCTATGATCCCTCCGGAGTGTTTACCTTCACTACCCTACCCTCAACCGAACCAGTAAGCGGATATGTAGAGATCGAATCGAGCCGCGACAACGGCGACAACTTCGTACAGCGTTATGACTTCTCTGATATCTCCTTGGAGGCAGGGAAAATCACCCATATCAATCTTGACTATCGTCATCCCGAATTGGAATCCGGTCTTCTCCATGTAGCAGTAGATGAACAATGGCGTTATGACATACGCACAATGCTCCAGGCTGACGAGCCGAGAGAAGTCTTCTATAACAACAGCGAGCGTTGGTTCTATACCGATGAGCCATTGCAGGTATTCTTAAAGGATGGTAAAATGGCCGTTAGGTATTATTCCCCGTATAGCCTTAAGGACGTAAGAGTGAAAGCCTGCTTCAATAAGATTTCACCCGAATGGGTTGACCTTGCGGTTATAGAGGAAGTGCAACCTTTCATGGAGGCATTCTTCACACTCCCCGTCACTGAGCGTGACTGCGTGTTTACCGGTGAAAGCGGACGTAAAGTAAAAATTCCGGCTATATCAGAACTTACATCAAACGATGTTGCCTTTAAATTCGAGTGGGATCCGGATGACGTATTCATGAATAAAATCGCACAGATCAAACTGCACTGGTATATCCGCTTCTGTCCTTTCGGGGCAGACGAAGGCCATGCATATTGGCGCCATATGGATGCCCTACTTTGCCGCCATGCAGCAGCCTGCGCCTACAACATGACCTATCTGTTCTCTTCCCAGGAATTCATGGACGAACTTAAGAAGTGGGACGGGAAACTTATCGATGACAACCAGCGACCTGTGAATCTCGACGATCTGGTTGCAAGAATATACCGTCATGGAGGTCTCAATATGGGTAAGGTAGAAGGCTCGTTCGTTGTCGGCCTCGGAGGCGGCGAGACATTCGGTATGGCAGACTGGTGCTACACCGGATTCTATGCCGATGATACGCCCAATCATCCTCTCACCACCGCCCGCGACACAATGTTCCATGAGTTCGGTCACTGTCTTGGCTATGGCCACAACGGCAACATGACTTATGGTGATGCCTGGACATTATTATGTTCCAATGTGCTCGTGCAGCTCGGACTTGATCTTAAACTTCCCGTAAGTAAGAAGACAGACGTAAGCAACCTCCCCAAATAAAAGGGAACCATAGTAAGCAACTAAAGTAAAACAACCACAAAACATCAGATAAATGACTAACTATATATATAAAGTCGCCACCGGCTCTCTGGCTGTCTTTTGTATGCTGTCTATGGCATCATGCTCCGACAAGGAAGAGATGCCGGCTGCAGGGGGTGATGGCTCTGAAATGTCAGTTTCACTGAAAGGTCTTCTGACTTCCTCTGCAGGGACTTCCACCAATCAGGAGGCTATCAGCGTTTTCCAGTTCGGTAATGATAGACTTTTCAGCAAATCGGAGTTCAAAACCTACGACCCCGAGGCTATCAATCTTATAAAGGGTACTACAAAGACTCTTTACTGTGTGTCAGGTCTGGAACTCGAGGCAACTGAAGAAACTGTGCCTGCGGAGTTCGCACTCTCTACAATAAGCAATGCAGAGGGCGACAACAGTGCACCTCTCTTCATGTCAGGATGGGCGGCAATAGAGCCGACCCAAATGAATTGTGAGATCAATATGACGCGTGGTGTAGCTCGTATCGATCTCGATGCCCGTGACGCCGACATGGAAATCAAGTCGATCACTGTAGACAATGCACCCTCTGTTTCTTATGTATTCGTAGGCGATAAGGGTGTGTTGGAAGCAGAGACCACTGTCTATACCCATGAATATACCACTGCTCCCGATGGCATCGAAAACGGAGTGTTTCTCCTCTTCGAGAGTGCAAAGGCTGTTGATGTGACGGTTCACGGTTCTGTAGACGGCATGGAAATTGACGTGCCTGCCACACTTGAATCTGTTGAGCGTAACAAAGTGTACACTCTGAGGGTGTATGACAAGAACGCATCTGTGAAAGCAGGTTTCACCGTAGCTGACTGGGTGGATGGCGGTGTTATTCCCGGTTCTACCGACATTAAGAATGGCCTCCGCATCGACCTCTCGACCTCTGTTTTCCCTGAGGATGTAAAGGTTGATGCAGCGAACAACATCATTGAGGTTCCCGGCACAGGTGTAAAGGATATGAAGATTGCTTTCAATTCAGAAGTAAGAGTGGATATTGACACTATTATCTATAGCGGTGAGCGTGTTGAGATCGACTCTGTTGAGTCAAAGCATGTGAAAATACTTGCTGAGAAGGCATACAGTGTCGACAATGGTATCATCACAAAGTTTGATGTCAACATCAATCCACAGTTAAAGGGCCGTCCTGATTACGAAATCCGTATGCATGTGAAGAAGATGACTACCCAGACAAGCTACGACTACGTGACCATCCGAGTTGCTCAGTCACCGATACAGATTCCTACTGTAGAACTTGCCGGCATTACATGGATGGCATTCAACTGCACAACGCCTGAACTCGACGACCAGATATATGTTGATGAGGGCAAGACTGTAGAGGATATGTATACCGAAGATTGGGTAAACTGTGTCGGCGGTCTCTTCCAATTTGGTCGACAGTATAAGTACATCCCTTATCAGGCATACAACCCCTCCAACGACCTCGGAGAACAGAAGCAGGATATCCCATGGGTGCATGATACCCACATGCCTTGTCCTGATGGTTATCATGTCCCGACTGTCAATGAGCTTTTGCAACTCTTCCCTGCGGGCACACAGCTCAACACCCCATGTTCTTATGTAGCCGGTAACGGAGAGACAATCGATGTTGAGATAGTACGTCTTCCCGGGGATGTGGTTACACCCACCAATGTAAATGGCGTATGCCGCTATCTTAAACTCACGTCTCAAACCACAGGCAACTGCCTGATCCTGCCCCTCGCCGGCTACAAGGGGGACAAGTCTACTGCCGCTTCTTCCAACTTCGGTCGTGATGCAGTATATTGGGGCAATGACAATGTGGGTTGTCCGGGTGGACATGCACGTGCAATGCGCATGCTGTTCAACTGGGGCGCCAACTGTGATCCCAACATCTTCCAGTTCCAGATGGAAGCCTTCGCTTATGTGAGAGCCGTAAAAAATAATTGATCTCTTTCTTAATCAGACTACCGTAATAAATGAAAAGAATAATTATAATCATGGGCGCCGCCGCCCTCCTCAGCCTCGGGACTACAGTCAGTGCTGATGAAAACGGAAAAACGGGACATGTAGTCGACGTGATTCCCGGAGAATGGGGTGACGACGGACAGAAACTTAACTTCACTTTCCAGGATATGCCCATAGCGGAATATTCCGGACTACATCTCAACCTCACCTGCGGACTCCCTGGTGCTAAGATCTATTATACTACAGATTCTAAAGCGAAACCTGAGAATGAGGAGGCATGGACTGAGTATACTGAGCCTCTGTATCTCACGGAAAACTGCACCATTCGTTTCTTCGCACGTAACGAGGGATACAAAGACTCCGACGTGCAGGAATATCAGTTTATCTTCCTTGATCATCAGGTGCTCACTCCTGTCATCGCTCCCGATGTAGACAGAACTTCTCTCGTAATGGTTACCGATACCCAGAATGCAGTTATCAGGTACACCACCGATGGAAGCGAACCTACCGCAGAGAGTCCGGTATATGAAGGACCCGTGCTGATCGAGGCAAACGGCACTTTCCGTGCACGTGCTTTCGCCGACGAGATGTTCGATTCCGAAATCTCAGATTATGTGGTTGACTTCCTCACAGTGGTCAATCCCTCCGCTCTATTCGCAAATAAGACGGTTGAGCTGGTATGTGACGACGAAAATGCTAAGATCTGGTATACAACTGATGCAGAAGCTTCGGCTGACAATACCGAGGCCTGGAAAGAATACTCAGCTCCTTTGGCGCTTACAGAAGACTGCAACGTTCGTTTCTTCGGTCGCCGAAACGGTTACAACGACTCCGAGGTACAGAGCTTCTCATTCCTTTATTCAGCTTATCAGGTGGCTGTGCCTCTACTTTCAGCCAATGAATCAGGAAATGCTGTGGAAATGAGCTGTGAGACAGAAGGTGCTGAAATCAGATATACCACTGACGGAAGCGAGCCAACTCTCAAGAGCTCTCTCTATACAGCTCCTGTAGAGATTGTCTCAAACGGCACTTTCCGTGCGCGTGCCTTTGTGGACGGAATGTTTGAATCAAACATCGCTGAGTTTATCATCATGCATCTTGCTGTGCCGGTGCCAACGGCATCTTTCGACAACAAGAAGCTTACACTTACCTGTGATGATGCTAAAGCTACCGTTTGGTATACCACCGACCCCACTGCCACTCCCGACAACACCGATGCATGGAAGCAGTATAAGGAGCCTGTGGCCCTTACTGAGAATTGCGTAGTGCGTTTCTACGGTCGTCGCGACAATTTCAACGACTCGGATATCCAGAGCTTCTCGTTCGTTTACTCTAACTATCGTGTTGCCGATCCTGCCATCGAGCGTAACAATGAGGGTACTCATATCGTAATGGAGTCGGCTACTCCGGGTGCTGAGATCCGTTATACCACCGATGGCTCCGAGCCCACTGCCAAGAGTAAGCTCTATAATGGCCCGATCGAAATCGAAGGTAACTTCACATATAGCGCCATCGCAATTGCCGACGGTCTCTTCGATTCGCAGGTAAACCGCTATATCGTGTCAAACATGGCTGTGGCTGTGCCTTCCGCATCTTTTGAGAATAAGAAAATGGTGCTCTCGTGCCCTGACTCCAAAGCTCAGATTCTCTATACCCTCGATCCGGAGGCTACTGTGGATGATGCTTCCGCATGGACTGTATATAATGCACCCATCGAGCTCACAGACGACTGCACATTGCGCTTCTTCACTCGCCGCGCTAACTTCAACGATTCCGACATCGAAAGCCTCTCTTTCGTATACGCCGCTTATCAGGCTCAGGCTCCCGTTATCTCACGTAACGCACAGGGCACACACGTAGTGATGACCTCTGCAGTAGAGAACGGAGTGATCCGATATACAACCGACGGCAGTGAGCCCTCCGCTCAGAGCACAGCGTATGAGAAGCCAATCCGCATTGATAACGGTGCCACCTATCGTGCGCGTGTATTCGCCGACAATATGTTTGACTCCGAGATGGCTGAATATCTCATCGGCAACGAGAAATTGACCGTACCCGAGGCAGCGTTTGAGAATTTCAATCTCGTGCTCACCACCTCAGACAAAGATGCACAGATATGGTATACCAATGATCCGGAGCTTTCCGTAGACAACATCGACGATTGGACACTCTATGAGACTCCTATCGCAGTAGTTGCAGATGGCATCATCCGCTTCTTCGCCGGCGATGATGAAGCCAACGCATCTGATGTACAGACATTCGTATTCCAAATGGCCGACTATCAAGTAGCAGCTCCCACCGTTGAACGTAACGAAGAGGGTACTCATATCGTGATGGAAACTCCCACCGAAGGTGCGGAGATACGCTATACCACCGATGGATCCGAACCCACTAAGGAGAGCGAGCTCTACAACGGTCCGGTTGAGATTCTCTGCAACGGTACGTTCCGTGCCAAGGCTTTTGTCGATGGACTCTATGACTCTATCGTAACTGATTTTATTGTCAACAATATCGCTGCACCAGTGGCTTACGCTTCGTTCGAGAACAAGATGCTTACCCTCACCTGCAGCGATCCTGAGGCGGAAATCTGGTTTACAAACGATGACGATGCCACTCCGGAAAGTGACGAAGAATGGACGCTCTACACT
>CAMWZE010000010.1 GCA_947178685.1 uncultured Porphyromonadaceae bacterium | reverse complement strand
TATTATAACTTCACCTATTGCTTGTAATTGATTCACGAAGAAAGTTTCGCGCGCAGTTCCGATGTTTACCGTCCCCGTGAGTGCATGTAAGATATTAGTGTCTCCACCCAGTATTTTATCCGCTCCACGCATTTGTTTGTAAGTACGTGGATGCTTAAACATTTGTTGAATGAGTCGGGATCTATCTAAAAGTCCAAGCATTTTTATACACAACTCTCTGCTACACTCCAGCCGTTCAGCCAGTTTTGATATATTAGGTTCTAAGGGAGCATTTTCAGCAATCACCATCATGAGAGTTTTAAGCTTAGTGACTGTTGAAAAAGAAATTTCCTCTGTTTCAGGTATATCATTCTCAATCACTATTTTTACAACTTCTGCCAGTCTCATGGAAAAATCCTGTGGATTCTCTTTGTAGAAAGGATAGTATCCATGGTCCAGATAGTCCTCAAAATGCTTTAATATGGGTGTAGAATTTGAAAGTTGCATTGAAAGAGCTACGTGTCCCGACAATAATTCAGGTAAAGATATCGGTGAGATTGAGATAATGCTCTCATATTCCAAATATTCTCTGAACGACATTCCCCATAAAGTATAGAGTGATTGTCTTCTTGAGAGATCTGCCACAGCATTGTCTATAGCCAATAGAGCGGAGCCTGTATAAACAATATTGATATCAGAGTAGAAGTCGTATAAGTTTTTGATTACACGGTTCCACATTGGATAACGATGCACCTCATCAATATAGAAATACTTTATACCGCGAGCATAAAGAAACTCAACAAGATCTTCCAGACTGTGGGAGCTGAACCACATGTCATCAAGGCTGATATAGATAGCCTCCTCCGGGTTTTTGTGAAACATCTTGATGCGTTGTATTAGTAGTGTGGATTTTCCCACACCTCGTGCACCTTTTATACCAATTATCCGTGCCTGCCAGTTTATACGTTTGTAGAGATAGCGTATGAAGTTAAGGTTTGTCGAATTCAGCTTTTGGTAATATCGGCTGATCAATATGCTTATATCATCATAGGTGAGACTCATAACTTATGCTTTTTTAACCTTATAACGTACTGTTTTTTGAGATATTGTAAGATGCAACTTACAAAAATGAATCAAATTTGCCATCTTCATCTTATAATTTTATCATAAAATTGTAAGATGAAGATGGCAATATATAGGCAAATTTGTAAGATACATCTTACAAATATCCTTACTTCCCAAATAAAGAAGAATAAGATGCGATCTGTCTTGGCGGTGTATTCAGCTCTGTCTACGACTTCTTATTATCTTCGTTAAATTGTTTTGCAAATTCATTTGGCATTACATTGAATTGCTTGAAGAACATTTTTGTAAAATAAGACTGAGAACTTATACCAATCATTTTGGAGATTTCTCCCAAAGTGTAACCTCCGGATTTTATTAATTCGGCCGCTGTCTTGAGTCTCACTACTCGTATTAACTCACTGGGAGAAAGATTGAACACCGATTTAACGTGGCGTAGGAGGTTTGACCTGCTCATACACATCTTATCACCTAAAGATTCAACGTTAAAATCTTCGTCCGACATATTTTCTTTAATTATAGTCAGAACTTTCTCCATAAACTTCTCATCTTCTCTGTTGACCGAAATATTTTCGGCTTGAAAAAATGGCTTTTTCGCAAATGCTTCGCGAGCTCTACGGCGGTTTTCAAGGAGAGATACTATCATTTCTCTGAGATATTTGATAGAGAATGGTTTTTCAATATATGCCTCGGCACCTAATTGTAATCCCTTGACTTTACTTTCAAGATCATTTTTGGCTGTAATAATTACGATAGGGATATGAGAAATATCCGGATTTGCCTTTATCTGTCGGCAAAGCTCCATTCCATCCATTTCAGGCATCATGATGTCAGTCACTACCATATCGATAGTCTTAGATGCGAGAATTTCCAAGGCTTCTTTACCATTGGAGGCAAGATTAACTAAGAAAGATGATGCGAGTCTGTCGTTAAGCATTTTACGAATACCCTCATTATCTTCAACAATCAGCACGCTGTATCCCGATGCTTTGAGAGGAGTCTGGTTGGATTCCTCTTCATATACAATTGATGTGCCATGGCTGTCGGTGTGTGCCGGGACCTCTGTCTGAACAGAAGATTTTACGGGCAGAGACAGTATGAATGTGTTTTCCGGCAGATCATTATTTTCAAGATATAGCGAGCCTTCAAGCAGAATTGCGAGTGACTTTGACAAAGGTAATCCTATTCCTACACCATTTTTCTGTTCCTGCGATTTGTCGGTTTGATAGAAAGTCTCAAAGATACGTTCTTTGTTCTCATCTGTGATTTTCTCACCATCGGAAATAACCTTGATGAATACAGTATCATCTGTCACTTCCAGTTTCACGCAGATATTCTTGTCAGAATACTTCATAGCGTTGTTTAGAAGGTTGCTTAAGATCTTTGTGACGGCTTCTCGGTCAGTTACAGTTATAAAACTACTGGTGGTAATATCTCGCATAAGCTTCTTATTACGCAGAGAGATGGTCGGTTCAAAACGATCAAGTGTATATTTAAGTAGTTCCACAATATCTACCGCCTCCGGCTTAAGTCGAAGTTTCCCGGCTTCAATCTTCTGGAAGTCGAGTAACTGGGAGGTGAGTTCAAGCAGGCGGGCCGTATTTTGCCTTGTGACTTTCAAGTAATGCTCAGATTCGGGACTGTGAAGGCCACTTTCCTCCATAGCCTCAAGAGGAAGGTCTATAAGTGATAGGGGGGTACGTATTTCATGGGCTATTTCTGTAAAGAAGTTAAGTTTCTGTTTGTAGACTTCTTTCTCTTTATTCGATTCGAAAATCAGCTGGCGTTCATGAAGACGTCTCTGTTCACGTCTGCGATATAAAAAGAAAAACGTGGCGATGATTCCTATCGTAAGAATTACATATGTAAAGATAGCCCAACCCGAAGCCCACCAAGGTGACTTTATCACAAGATTAATCTTATTGGTGGATACAACATCCCCGCATACCATCTTCACTTCAAGAGTATACGTGGAAGGAGAGAGGTTGGTAAATGAAATGCGATTACCCTGCATTGGAATCCAGCTCTCTTCATCAGGAAGAAGCCGGTAAAAGAATTTCTTTGATCCTTTCAGCATAATGGCAGAAGGCACTCCTATCGTAAGGGAAAATGTATTCAAGTCATAGGGAATACGTATTTCCGCGGAGTGGATTATATTGTTTGCAGAAAGTAAGTTGCGGTTTTGTTCCCAACTGCCATGAAGGTCAATTGATGTGAAAAGGATTGGAAATTCAGAAGTAGCAGTCGTCGTTTCATTAGGATTAAAACGAACGATACCATTTGTTGTGCCAAAAAAGAGCGTACTGTCCCCATCACAGACAGCGGAATTATATGTAAACTCATTTGAAGGAAGACCATCTGCTTTGGTATAGATTGTAATGTGTTCGCAGTTGGTATCCATCCTTACCAATCCACGGTTTGTACCAAACCAAAGATTCCCTTTTTTATCTTCCACTACGGGATAAACTACATTATCAGGTAATCCATCCTCAGTTCCATATGTTGTAAAGTCATCAGTATCGCTGTTGTATTTGCTCAAACCACCACGGTCGGTGGATATCCAGATTCGTCCTTTCCGATCCTCCATAATTGAGTTGATGGAATTAGACCGAATGGATCCCCCTTGATTTGTAACATTATCAGGTGTGTAGAATATATATTTGTTTTCTTTCGGTAGATAGTGGTATAGTCCGGATCCCATGGTACCTATCCATATTGTGCCGTCGGATGCTTCAAAAAGAGTAAATATCCACTTATAATGAGTCTCCTCGACTCTTCTAAAGTTGTCTTTTCCTTTATCCCTGCGAAAAAGAGCATAACTTAAACCAACCCATTCATTTCCGTTGGAGTCTCTGAGATAGGCATACACAGTGTTTTCCTTTGACAGCTGTTCTGGAAGATACTGATAAGGTATCTTGTCTTGATTGTAAACCCATAGACCCGACCGGTCGGGCCCTACTAATATTTTATCATCTGATTTCGCTACACACATTATAGGTTTGGCAAGACCCAGCGGGGAAGGAACGTTAAGGAACCGATTTGTATTTAGGTCAAAGATACTTATTCCATTCGACACACTTCCACTCACAACCAGATTGCGTTCAGGCGTAATAGCCAACCCCCTGATGCGACGGCTGTCAAGATCACGAGGCTCTATGGTGGAGAAATGGAACGCATTCCTCTCTGTATAACTTACACCCCCGAAGACAGTGCCTATCCACATATTTTTATCTGAATCTGGATAGAGAGTATAGGTGGTATTGTCAGAAAGGGAATTAAGATCGTTTGGAGAATGGAGGAAATGTTTTGATGTACTGTGTTTCATATCATACACATAGACACCGGCCTGAGTAGCTATCCATATCTCATTGTCTATGATAGCTAAGGATCTCAAATATACATTATCTGGAATATCTACATTCAGTTTACTGGCGGTATGGCTACTCTTTTCCAGCAACCAAATGGTTGCGTTTTCCGATGCAATAAGCAGCTTGCCCTCGGTTAAAGGCAAGATACGTGCGAATTTTGTATCATCAGGAAGATTAAAGTCAACCTCGACCATTTCATCATAACCTTTATCATACCTGAATATTTTCCCATTGGATGTGCAGGCCCATAAAGCTGCATCCTCGTCAAGACATATATCATTGAAATAATCTTCCTTATACTTGCTTCCGGAAGGCATCTGATAGATCTTTGTTCCTTCATCAGATTTTCTAAAGATGCCTTGGTCTGGAACCAATACCCATATATTACCCTTTGAGTCACCGTTTATGCGCTGAACCCAGTTTAATCCCCCTGTTTCTTTGTCCCAAATATCAATATAGGAGATATTGTCCTCCTTTGGATTATAGGTGTAGACACCGCGGTCTGTGCCGATCCATATTATACCATCTCTATCTTCATATAGCATTCCTATGTTATCATTACCCATCTGTCTGTCATTATCAAAGCAATGATATTTCTTAATGTTGACTCCATCAAAACGGTTGAGTCCGTTTACAGTTCCAATCCAGACAAAACCATCTTTGCCGCGAAGAAGAGCTTTTACATGATTTGCCGACAATCCGTCATCTATTGTAAGGTGTGCGAAACTATAATCAAAAGATGAGGCTTCCATAGTAAGAGGAAGCGTTGTTAGAGTAACCAAGGCAAATATATAGCCAAGTATTCTGAATGAAATATATCTTGCTTTAGTATGCTTCATGATATAGGTTGCTAAAAGTTTTTAGACTACGAAATTAGTAAATTTTCGAAATATAAAATAGAATACCTATCTTATTTTTCAATGCTAGTTTGATTTCAGTATATTGTTTACATCTTTATGTGATTATCGCCGGTGGGTAAGATGGAATAAGCATAGGCCTGCTGATGTAAGCATGGGTCTACTTATTATGGGCTTCTATTTTATTATCAGTGGGAATCAGTCGGCCGACCGATTCCCACTGATAGACTTAATGTTCATATTTTGGTTCCCTGTCAACGATAACCTTCATTCTGATCCTCGGTGGTCATATCTTCGTTCTGCTCGATTTCTTCGTTAGGAATAGGATAGCGCATATTGTGGGCATCGATAGTGCCGGAACGCTTCGCCCATTTGTTTCGTTCCTTTACGTACTCCACAAACTTTCCGGTACGTATTAGGTCGAATCGGCGCCAGTTCTCACCAAATAGCTCACGCATACGCTCATCCATGATCTTTACGCGAAATTCATCGGCTGTCATGCTGCCCCATTTTCGGTCGTCAGGCAGATTAAACCCCCATGCACGATTTCTTACCTGATTTACGACATCGACTGCGTCAGAAGTACGATTAAGCTCGTTAAGACATTCTGCATAAGAGAGAAGTACATCGGCATAGCGCAGCATCGGAATGTTCTTACCCGAGTTCCACATATTGTTCAGTCCCAGACCGGAATGCTGGTCGGTACGGAAATCCTCATACTTCTTTACGTGTGGCTTAAGCTCATCATGGTCCTCGCCGAGGTCTTCCCATGCCACGCAGTCAAGATTCGGCGTCTCGCCATAGTATGAAAAGTCGTAGCGGATGGATTCGTCACGACGGAGGTCTCCCTCCTCCCATATGCCTCCTTCCGAAACACTGCTGTAGGCATATTCTGTCACTACCACGTGGTCGTAACCTGCAAAGTAGCATCCATCGCTCCACCAGTTCTGTGCCACACGTGAGCCGATTTGAAACATTATCTTGTTCTGGTTCGGAGTATTGTTGAACTGAAGCTCATATATGGATTCGGATGTATTCGGCTTATTGTAGTCAAAGAGATCAGCGAAGTCCACCAAAGAGTAGTTCATCCCCATGACTTTCTCAAAGCATTCAGCAGCTTTCGAGAAGTCCCTGAGTCCGGTTTCGACAGGTGCGGCCATATACGCCTTCCCAAGCATCGCATAGCCTGCTCCGGAAGTGGCACGTCCCGGATCATTGCTTGCGGGCGAGTATTTAGCGGCCTTTTCAAGATCGGCGATTACGAACTTCCATGTATCTGTCAGTGATTGTCGTCCATATCCGGTTTCAGTTACCTTGTTGAGATCGATGACAGGTATCTCTCCCCAGTATGCAGCAAGCTCCAGATCCATAAATCCTCTTATGAAGCAGGCCTCTCCGAGAAGTTCGGCAGCCTTGGTTCCCTCCTGGATATCGGTGTTTTCAAGTGCCTTGATTATCTTGGCAGCTGCGGTCACTACCGGGAATCGGGCGTTCCACTGGTCCTTGACGCGCCCTGTGAGGGAGTTGAGGTTGGCGTCGTAGTTGTCAAGACTGGCGTTTTCACCACCGTCTTTCATCTGCAAAGCGCCACGTTGAATCTCATCGGTGCCTGTCATCAGGAACCATGCTCTTTCATCGGAACGTGTCCAGTCGCGCATATTGTCGTAGATACCGGTAAGGTTGGTCTCAATGTATGAGAGATCGCTGTAAATCTGCTCTTCGGTAAGCCCCATTTGGCTATCTTCCGTGAGGAAGTCGGAACAGGAAGTCATCGCGCCAATAGATATGGCGGCAAGTATGATTGATATAGTGTTGGTCTTCATTGATGTAGAGTGTTAGAATGTCATGTTTAAGCCGAATGTGAAAGAGCGTGTGGCAGGATAGCCATAGTCACCGGTTTCGGGATCGAAGCCCTTATATTTTGTAGCAGTGAAAAGATTGGATCCTGTAGCATACACCCGGATGTTATCGAAATGGATAGCCTGCATCCATTTCTTAGGTAGTGAATAGCTGAGTGTCAGCGTTGCTAGCCTCAGATATGAAGTGTTTTGGAGTGCGAAATCTGTATCCCAGGCATAATATGGATTATAGCCGGAGGATGTATTGGTTATCGCTCTCGGGAACGATCCGTTGGGGTTCTGTGTACTCCAGCGGTCAAGAAGATCGGTAGAAGCCATTGAGGTGCCGGTAGAGGCAAGAAGAGATTCATAATATTCGCTAATCTTCTTTCCACCTATAGAGTAATTGAAGATAGCATTGAGAGTCACACCTTTCCAGGAGAAATCTGTTGAGAATCCGCCATACATCTTTGGATCCATGCATCCTACAATCACCCGGTCATTTTGGTCAACAATCTTGTCTCCGTTCTGGTCGATGGCGAAGAGATCACCGATACCTACATTCTTACCGTTGTAGTCAATGCCCTCCCACTGGTCGCGGTTAGCTTCAGTTGCGATGCCGCCGCATTCAAGGGTATAGATTGAGTTGAGCGACTCTCCGAGGAAGATGTTGCCGGTGCGTTCAGTCCCGTTGAGAATTCTCTTCACCCCTCCATGTAGCTTTTTAACCTTGTTATGGTCGAGTGAAAGGTTGGCAGAGACATTCCAGGTGAAGTCAGGAAGGTCAATAGGAGTTGCGCTGACAGTCATTTCAAAACCACGGTTAGTGACCGAACCAATGTTTTCCCATTCCTCGCTGTAGCCGGAGGTAAGTGCAAGCGAGTGCTTCATGAGTAGGTTATCATTGTTGATGAAAAATCCATCAAGAGAGAACCGTAGACGGTTGTTGAGGAATGCCATATCAAGACCGATATTTGTCTGCTTCTGCTTTTCCCATGTCAAAAGGGGATTTCCGAGGAGTCCACTTGCGGCATACGATGCGGATCCGTTGCTTACGGTTGAATAATACATTGTGGCGTAAGCATAATTCTCTATATCCTGATTTCCGACAACACCGTAACCTACCCGCAGCTTAAGATTGTCGAATATGTGTTGGTCTTCCATGAATTTCTCATTCGTGATTGCCCAATTGGCGGAGAACGATGGAAAGATACCCCATTTATGACCGGGACCGAATTTTGAAGATCCGTCGTAACGGGCTGTAACTGTCAGATAGTAGCGCTGGTCGTAGTTATAATTTGCTCTAACGAGGTAAGAAAGGAGGGAAGATGCATAGAAATTCGACTCTATTTCTTTCTTATCGTTGGCTGCAGCGCCACCAAGGTCGTTGAACCCGAGATCGTTTGATGCGAATCGGTCACCCTGCGCTTTGGTATAGTTGAAAGTGTTGCGAGAAGCCGATGTGCCGAGGAGGAAGTCTGTGTTATGAACATCTCCGAAAGTATGGCGATATGTGATAGTATTATCCCACTGCCAGGAAAGTTTGGTCCAACGTTCATGTTTTGCCCTTGCATCACCGTTATAGTGTCTTATCGCTTGCTGGATATAGTTGGGAGTATATTCCATCCATGTCTGGTTGGCGAGGTCGAAAGCAAATGTTGAGCGTATGTTCAATCCTTCGATTGGGTTCACATTGATATAATTAGAAGAAATCAAACGGTCGCGTACACGTTTTTGGTCAACTTCAAGGGAGTTATAAGGATTATAATCGTTATTGTTTGACTCTGTATGGGCTCGATAGTAAAGAGTCAGATAATCGTAAGTGTAGCGGCTGTCCGGATTCTGATAGGGTGCCGGATTAAGCATTGGATTGGCTGCCAGTGCCTGATTGAATACATCATCAGTAGGTATCTTATCATCAGTTCGGGAAAACTGTGTATTAGTTCCTATTTTGAGCCAAGGTTTGATATCAGAGTCAACGTTGACGCGTCCTGAGTAGCGGTTATTTTTCGTACCTATCGTTATACCCTTGATGCCGCTGTAGCTGAAGCTTGCGAAGAGATTATATTTGTCGCCTCCGTTTGAGAAACTAAGCGTGTGGCTCTGTGTCACACCGGTCTGAGTGAAGCGGTCGAGCCAATCGAATGATTCGCCTGCATTATAGGTGTCAAGCTCATCTGCGGAGAATGCCATGTTTGTGCCTAAAAGAGTATTCTGGATATAGGCATTACGGTCAGCGCCCGGATTAGAGAATAGGTAGCCATTAGCAAAGGCATCGATTCTGAGGTCACCGAGCTGTCGGGCATTCATAGTTTTGGGGCGATGTGCAATATGAGATGTCTGTACCCAACCGTCGTAAGTCACCTTTCCTTCTCCTTTACTGCCTTTCTTAGTAGTAATAAGAATAACACCGTTGGCACCGCGCGAACCATATATGGCTGTGGCAGATGCATCTTTAAGTACTTGTATCGACTCTACATCCTCGGGATTTATGGAGTTGAATGAACCGAAATCCCCGTCCATCACAAGTCCGTCGATTACATATATGGGAGAGGATCCGGAGTTGATGGTATTGATTCCGCGTACCCTCACAGTAGCGTCTTCACCGGGCTTGCCACTTGGTGTCACCATAAGGCCGGCCATTTTCCCCTGGAGCGCACCTGCAACGGTGGTGGAAGGGGTCTCGTTGAGCTTTTCAGCATCCAGATATCCCACAGATCCTGTAAGGTCAGCTTTTTTCATCACTGCTCCAACCACGACCACCTCATCTAATATGGAGGAATTTTCACTCAGAGAAATATTCATCTGTCCGTTTGCAGGCACCTTGAAGTCAGCAGTCGTGTAGCCCACGTATGATACCTGAAGTATACTTCCAACCTCGACTTTAAGGCTGAAATCACCATCTATACCGGTTGCTGTGCCGTTATTAGTGCCTTTTACAAGAATTGTTGCACCGATAAGCGGTTCTTGAGTAGCAGCATCTACTACCAAACCGCTGCCTGTTATGATTTCTCCGGCAAAAATCGGTAATATTGCCAGAAGAGACATTATTATGGTTACTATTTTTTTCATGATGATAAATTATGGATGTAAGATGATCAAATTTCTGCTATGTGAAGTATTGTGCTATCGAAGTTATTACCTCCGTTGAGCGAGATTCCTTCATTCATTAGATAGTCGCCCGGGAATATCTGACCGTCACCGTAGAACGATGGCCACCCTGCCTTATTGATTTCAGTGACTTTGTATTGCTTGTCGGGATTGAGTCCCTTCAGACGAGTCTGGAAAAATGTGGTCCTACCGTGATACTTCATACTATATGCGAAGAACACCGCTTCCTTACCATCTTTAGAAACATACTGATGGGATGCCCATCCACTTCCATCTTCCGGATTCTTTAATCTGTAGAGATCTCCAAACTGTACAATCGGACGAATCTTCTTATAACATGCGATGGCATTCTTGGCGAATTCCCATTCCTTTTCGTTGAGGTGTTTGGGTTGAAGCTCCAGACCAAGGCGTCCGGACATGGCAACATCAAAACGATATTTTAAGGGGGCCATCATACCTGTCTGGTGGTTTGGACTGGTCGACACATGTGATGCTGTGGCGATAGCCGGGAAAAAGATGTTGGTACTGTTCTGTATGCGAATACGGTCGAGCGAATTTGTGTTGTCACTTGTCCAGAATTCATCATGATATTTCAGAGCTCCCATATCAAGACGTGCACCTCCTGAGCTGCAAAGTTGTATCATTACATCCGGATGCGCTTCCCGTATCCTGTTATATATAGAGTAAAGACCTTTTGTATAGTCAATCCAGAAATGCGATTGTCGGTCGGCAGGGAGATATTCGGAACCAAAATCGGTTACAAATCGATTTGCATCCCATTTTATATAGCTGATGTCGGGACTCAGAGAGAGTACGTCGTCAAATGTTTTGACGATAAAATTCTGTACATCGGGATTGGTCAGGTCAAGAATCCACTGCTGGCGGATCTGAAGTTTGTCGCGGTCACCACTTTTGACAATCCATTCCGGGTGAGTTTCGGCAAGTCGACTTTTGGGATTCACCATCTCCGGTTCAATCCAAATGCCGAACTTAATACCGTTCTTAACAGCGTGCTTTGCGAGATAGTCGATTCCACGCGGAAGCTTCTTAGTGTTCACTTGCCAGTCACCAAGACCGGCGTGATCAGTATTTCGGGCATATTCACCGTTGCCGAACCAACCGTCATCGAGAACAAACATTTCTACTCCTATCTTGGCGGCATCCTCGATCATGTCAGTGATAGTTTTCTCATCAAAATTCATGTAGGCACCTTCCCAACTGTTGAGAACCACCGGACGTTCCTGATCGGAATGAGCGAGGGAATGGTTGCGTATCCAATCGTGAAAGTTGCGTGATACCTGTCCGCGACCACTATCGCTGAATGTCCATACCATATCAGGGGTGGTAAGGCTTTCTCCGTTGTCAAGATAGTAAGTTGAGGCGAAATCATTGACACCGCCAACCACATTCATACGTCCGCATTCGTCCTGTTCGAAGGTTAGCTTGTAGTTGCCAGACCAAGCGAGGGCACCTCCGTAGACATCTCCGTTGTCTTCGCGAGCCGGTCCGTTGATTGATAGTAGGAACGCCGGATTTGCGGTTTGAGTGGCTTGGACTCCTTTTTTTGACTCAATACTCTTTATTCCTGGCTGAAGTTGTTCTTCCACAAGCTGCATCTCCGTTGCCCATACACCATGGAAATGTGTGAGGTAATAGGAGTCGGCGTGTAGCGGCAGATATGTTGAGGCAAGATTTTCCACTACGAGCTGCCCATCTTCTTTGTTTGTTAAGGTTGATGACTGAGTGATTACATTTTCCTTTTCGTAGGCATCAAATGTTAGTGTAAGGTCAATGTCATACAGAGGATCATTGAGAGTTATCTCGGTTCGGGTAACATCTTCTTGAGGTTGGGTTACAGTGTGGGCTACATACTTCAGGTGTGTGGTATGCGAGCCATCCGAGTGGATGAGCTTGAGAGCCGGTGATATCGTTACATATCCCCCATATGATGGAAACGCCTGGGGTGCGAAACCGGCTCCGTTGTCAGGTTGCTCACGATATTTCTTGGTCAGGTATGGAAGTGCATTTTTGAACTTCTTACCATAATAATTATGTACGAGATTACCGTTGTCGGCTACCGTCATGATCATCTCGGTGTCGTCTGTCGAGATTCTGATGAGAGGATTTTCCTTTGCTTCTGCAGCAATTACAGCAGTTGCTGAAAGCATCAGTGGAATGATTCTTTTGAGCATCATGGTCCGTATTTTAAAATTGTTTGTTTTCACGAAAATGTTATGTCTTTCGACACTGCAAAATTATAGAGCAAGGTATGTTTTGCAAAGTATCCATGCGCCAAATGTCTGGTAATGGCGGAGCAAACAGCTGTTTTTTAGTAATATGGATTGAAATTACCAAATGTATGACTCAAAATCACCAAATCAAAACCGCTGAATTGAGTCCTCAGATTGATCATAACTGTCATATATAAAAATGATAGCCGCCTTAACTTCAAGGCGGCTATCATAAGGTGTATCTAAATTTCCCGGCGGCAATGATATTTACCGCTGGAAGAGTATTGGTATATCTGTAGACTATGTCCGGAGATCAGATGGAGTTGCGGCGGATGGTGTCGTAGGATTTGGTGCCTTTGAAGATGGAGGGACGTACCACCCAACGCTGCACACAATAGCCGAGCACGAGATATACGCCGGCCAGAATCCAGAGATGGATGTAGTCGTTGTGTACCTGTGCGAGAGAAGCTCCGTTGGTGTTCATCCTTATGAAACCCTCTACACCCCATGTGGCGGGAACACAGCTGCCTAAGAAATGCCAGATGGGCGACATAGCATATCTGGGCCATGTGAGTCCGGATAGAAAGAGGAATATTACTGATGTCACCACCCATAATACGAACACAGATTCACGTTCCCATACCACTCCTTGCAGACAGAAGCCAAGTGCCACAGATGCTACCGCCAACGGGAAGATGAACGCTATTATCTCCCAGAAATTTCCGGCCATGGGGAATGAGAACATCAACGGCACATAGTGGACTATATAGATGGCCGGCACAGCCATGATGGTGCCATAGCAGAGCATCTGGCCAAACATTGTCATCGCCACACTCGGCGCTTCGTTCACACCGTTATAGCCGATAAGCTTCGGACTTTCCCTTTTTGCCCCACCGGCCATTCCCACCGCAAGCACTATGGCCTGCTGGAGAATAAGGATAAGCACTCCCGGCATAATAAAGGAGTCGAAGCCACTCTCGATGTTGCCCATCGAAATGTTTTCGATAGGCATAAGGTCACCATCGGTTATGGTTGTAGCCAATGGAGCTATTGAATTGATCTTCTCAGCCAATATCTCGGCTCCCATGGCCTGGCTTACATTTGTGGCGGCCACAAGGAACCCACGATAGCGCAACAATAGACTCGACTCGCAGAAAAGAGCCGCCTCTGCCTGCTCGTTGCTACCTATCTTCCGACCGAAACCTTCCGGAATCTCCAGGATACTGAAGCATTTCTTGTCGGCCATGGCCCTGCGGGCTTCCAGCAGGTCGGGAGCGTAGCCTATAACCCATGCCTCCTGTGTGGCATCGAGGTTGCGCACAAGTTCGCGGCTCATATTGCTGCGGTCATGGTCTACCACTATCATTTTCACATCCCTCACAATCTCGGGATTATATATGAGCGAGTAGACAATCGGATAGGCCAATGGAAGAAAGAGGAAGAAAATGAGCACTCCCTGATCGTGAAGCACTAATTTAAATTCCCGGCAATATACATCCAAGAGTTGGCGAAATAATGATTTATTGGATTTCGACATAGGTTATCTCTTTTTATGGGGCGTATACCGGTTTTGCCATCTCTTTCTTGAGTCGCCATAGCAGGGTGAAAGGGAGAAGCATAAAGATGATATATGCCACAAACCACACACGTGAGTAATAGATATGCACGCCATCGAGCACTTGGTCGATATAAATAAGGAAGTTATATCTTATCGGAAGAATCCAGCTGAAAATTCCGATGGCGGGATACATGCTCTCGACCGGAAATGAGAATGCTGCGATGGAGAATGACAGGATTCCGAGCAGTGCCGACACAGAGAGCGACAGGCGAAGACTCGGCAAGACACTGAAGAAGAACACTCCGAGTCCCTGGCAGGCGAATACAAACATCACCTCCGACACTGTGAGCCAGAACCATGATCCATAGACGGGATAGCCGTTTATCTTATAGAGCCAAGCCTCCATGAATATGGCCACTACGAGCCATATGATGGTCTGAGGCAGAAGTTTGGCGGCAATAGCCTTGTAGATGTTGCCATTGGCCATTCGCAGAAGCTTCACCGATGTGCCATATTTTATCTCCTGTCCTAAAGAGAAGCATGTTACGAGCAGAATCATCAGCTGCAGCACACAAGGCACGAAAGAGTTGGCCAGATATATACCGTAGTTCAACCCCGGATTGTGGATGGCCCTTGTGTCGATGTTAATCGGAAGCAGGAGAGGGGTAACCTGATCTTGGGTTGCACCGACAGATTCGAGCACAGAGAGAG
>CAMWZE010000009.1 GCA_947178685.1 uncultured Porphyromonadaceae bacterium | reverse complement strand
ACCATAGTAGTCCGAGCGTGGGAAAGCCACGTACATGGCGAAGGGTGGCAGGTGGCTGTCTATTATTAACTGTAGAAGACGTGAGAGACGTATGAGAAATCCACAGATAATATTAGACGCTCTGTGTTCACACAGCAAAGTCTCGGACTATAAGTTCGAGCGTCTTTACCGCATTCTCTTCAATGAGGAAATGTATCATGCCGCCTATGAACGGCTCAAAGTCAAGCAAGGGAATATGACCCCTGGCACTGACGGAGACACTATGGACGGAATGAGCCTCATGAAGATAACGCGACTGATTGACAGTCTCAAAGATGAGACCTATTCCCCAAAACCTGCAAGGAGAACGTACATTCCCAAGAAGAACGGAAAGTTACGTCCCCTCGGTATTCCATCGTGGAATGACAAGCTGGTGCAGGAAGTGGTAAGAATGATTCTGCAAGCTATATATGAAGGAGCGTTCTCTGACCGCTCACATGGTTTCAGACCTTACAGAAGTTGCCACACTGCACTGACACAGATTCAAAAGACTTTCACAGGTGTGAAATGGTTTGTCGAAGGTGATATAAAAGGATTCTTCGACAACATAGACCATGACATACTGATAGGAATCTTACGCGAGCGAATATCCGATGAACGTTTCTTACGGCTCATTAGGAAGTTCCTCAATGCAGGATATGTTGAGGACTGGAAGTTTCACGAGTCCTATCACGGCACACCGCAAGGGGGCATTATCTCACCGATACTTGCCAACATCTACCTTGACCATTTTGACCGTCACATGGCTCGCTATGCTGAAACATTCAACAGAGGAGAAGGTCGCAAACGAAATCCGGAATACTTCAATCTCAACACTAAGACTTGTGCATTGAGAAGGAAACTCCGGAAAGAGACTGATGAAAACAAGAGAGCCGAATTGAGGGAACGCATTTCCCTTATGCAAGCTAAGTTGCGAACCCTACCTTGCAAACTCGACATTGACGATGATTACAGACGCATCGTCTATACGAGATATGCGGATGACTTCCTCATTGGTGTAATAGGGTCTAAAGAGGATTGCGAGAGAATAAAGGCTGACATCACAATATATATGCGTGATTGCCTGCATCTCGAACTCTCCCCCGAAAAGACACTTATAACCCACGCGCAGGAGACAGCCAAGTTTCTCGGATATGACATTACAGTCCGTACATCCGAAAGAATGAGCAGGACAAGGAACGGAATCCTGCAAAGGAACCACAAAGGGAAAGTCCACCTTCTCCTTAACTCGGAGACAGTGAGAAAGGCACTTGAAAAGTACGATGCCGTGCAGTACACCTCAGAGAACGGCAAAATCGTATGGAAGCCAAAATCACGCCCCAAGTTACTTGCGATGAAGCCACACAAAATCCTTGAGAGGTTCAACTCAGAAATCCGTGGATTCTACAACTACTATTGCATTGCCAACAACTGTTCGGGACAATGCTCGTCGTTTGCGTACATCATGGAATATAGTCTGTGTAAGACGCTTGCCCAGAAACTCAACACGACTAAAATCAAGATTAAGAGCAAATACACCAATAACGGCCGCTTCTCGATTTCATATCGGACAAAAGACGGCTCTATCAAAGAGAGTGTGCTGTATAATCAAGGTTTTGCGAGGAAAGCCAAAGGGTATGACGTGCAACCTTCCGTTGAATGTCCCAACGAATTTCTTCCTGCGACAACACTTGCCCACCGCCTTAAATCGGGGGTATGTGAGTTATGTGGAAAGGATAATGAGGTGCTCTATATGCATCATGTCCGCATGATGTCATGCCTTGACAAGAACACCCCATGGGGACGACAGATGTTGAAGCGCAGGCGCAAGACGCTTGCCGTATGCAAAACTTGTATGGATATAATAAATCAGAGTAAACAATGAGACGATTCTTTGCTGAACACATAGTTAAACCACTGGAAAGCCGTATACATGGAGACATGTACGTACGGTTTGGGGGCAGACACGGTGAAACGTGCCACAGTAATGTGGTTACGCGCTCGGTGTCGAGCCCACAGAACGGCGATCAGGATGTGAAGAAAACCATCATGCTCACCATCGGTGGCTGTGTTTCCTTCATCGCTCTGTCTGAGGCGTTGCCCCTGTTCTTCAAGTGATCAACCGGAAAATCAACGACTGACATGGCGATAAATCCGGACGGCTACCCGGTGTTCAAGGGGTTGCAGAAACCTCTGGAGTTCATGGGTATCCGTGGCCGCTTCCTGATATTGGCTGCGGCTGCAATCGGTGTCTCTTTCGTGGGGTTCATCGCCTTCTCGATCATTCTCGGCAAGCTGGCCGGTTTCATTGCCATGCTCGTCATGGCGGTGGCCGGCCTCCTTACGATTTATGTCAAGCAGAAAGGCGGTCTCCATAACAAGAAACGGCACCGGGGAGTGTTCATCTACTCCCGGCTTTTCAGTAATTAACGAAAATAAAAGAACAGTAATGGCAACATCTAAGAAACGTGTGTTTGACGGTCTTTACGCCCAACTTGAGGAGACGGACGGTAACGTTGTGCTTTTCTCTGCCAAGGGTGAGCCGTCGGTCATCATACGCATGACCAATCCTGTGCAGCAGCTCTGCACGGATGCCGAACAGTACATGCTGTTTCAGGATGTGCTTTCAAATATCGTGCAGACTCTCGGCGAGGGTTACTGTCTCCAGAAGCAGGATATTCTCTGCCGTCAGGCATACACCCATTCGGTGCCCGAGGGTGCGGAGTTTCTGACTAAAAGCTATTTCAGATACTTCGAGGGAAGGGAGTTCACAGAGATTACGACCTACCTTATCATCACCCAGGAGGGACAGAAAAGCAGGTTCGTTCAGTATGACCCTAAGAAGTGGCTTGATTTCCATGCCAAGATTTCAAAGGTCTGCGATATACTTGCCGAAAAGGGTATAAGCCACCGCAAGCTCACGAAGCCGGAGGTCAGCGAATACTGCCACCGCTTCATGGCTTTCAATTTCCGACACGGTGCCTTCACCATGACCAATTTCAAGGCTTCGGACGAGTATCTGAGAATAGGAGATAAAATTGTGAAGTCTTATCCTCTTGTGGATATTGACGAGATTAATCTTCCCACGTGGGTCAAGCCTTATACCCAGATGAGCGTGAACGGCTATGCAATCGCTACGGATGTGCTCTCTTTCCTTACCCAGATTCCCCATGCCGATTGCGTGGTGTATAATCAGGTGGTTCAGATTCCGAGTCAACGCAAACTTCTACGCAAGCTTCAGGGTAAGGCAAAGCGTCATGGCTCAATGCCCGACCCGAGCAACAAGATTGCCAAGGCGGACATCGAGGAAGTGCTGAATCTTCTCGCAGTGGATTCAACCCTTCTCGTACATACCAATTTCAATATCCTTGTGAGCTGTGCTCCTGACAAGGTGACTCCGGTGACTTCTTTTCTGGAGACCAAACTATATGAGTGCGGCATCATGGCTTCGCGCACCGCCTATAATCAGATGGAACTTTTCCTGGACTCGTTCCCGGGAAACGGATATTCCTTCAATCCGGACTATGATCTTTTCCTCACTCTATCGGATGCCGCTTTGTGCTTCTTCTTCAAGGAACATCTCAAGCAGTCTGAGGAGACTCCGCTGACAACTTTCTACACGGATCGTCAAGGTCTTCCTGTCTGCATCGACATTACGGGCAAGGAGGGAAAGATCAAGATGACCGACAATGCCAATTTCTTCTGCATCGGTCCGTCGGGCAGTGGAAAATCATTCCACATGAATAGCGTTGTCCGGCAATTGCTCGAACAGGGAACGGACGTGGTGATGGTTGATACCGGTGATTCTTACGAGGGCATATGCGGTTACTTCGGGGGAACCTATATCTCTTATTCAAAGGAGAAGCCTATATCGATGAATCCTTTCAAGGTGACGGATGAGGAGTACAACCTGAATTTCGGTGAGAAGAAGAACTTCCTTAAATCCCTGATATTCCTGATTTTCAAAGGCAACGAGCCACCTACTAAGATTGAGGATATGCTCATCAACCAGACTATCGTGGAGTATTACGAGGCTTTCTTCCATCCGTTCACCTCTTTCACTGATGAAGAGCGTGAGAGTCTGCGCCAGAAACTCCTTGTAAATGCCAAAATGGAGGAAGATTACGAGGAGACCCTTCAGAAAATGGAGGACATCGAGGAGCAGATTCAGAAGGAGCCTGCAAAGATTGAGAAGCACGCACTGATGCTTCCCTCGGAGGAAAGACGAGATAAGCTGATCCGTCAGTGCCGTGCCTTCAATGCAATAATACTTGACAAGGGAGCAACGGAATCTGAGAAAGAGAGGGCTATTTCCCAATTGGAGAGATACAAGAAGGAGTTGTACGAGAACTCCATGCTTATCAAGATCGACAAGCAGATTGACCACATCGAGGAACAGAAGCGCCGCCTTAAGGTTCCGGAGCTTTCCTTCAATTCCTATTATGAGTTTGCATTGGAGCGTATACCTCAGATTACCTCTCAGGAGAAAATCTCCTTCGACATCCACGATTTCGCCTCAATTCTCAAGCAGTTCTACAGGGGCGGCGAACTGGAGATGACCCTTAACTGCGACCTTGACATTAATCTGTTCGACGAGAAGTTCATTGTATTCGAGATTGACAAGATTAAGGACGACCCGGTTCTTTTCCCTATCGTGGTTCTCATCATCATGGACGTGTTTCTTCAGAAAATGCGCATCAAGAAGGGACGCAAGGCACTGATTATCGAGGAAGCTTGGAAGGCGATTGCTTCTCCGACAATGGCGGAGTATATCAAGTATCTCTATAAGACTGTCCGCAAGTTTCATGGCATAGCCGGTGTGGTGACTCAGGAACTTAACGATGTGATAGATTCCCCTATCGTTAAGGAGGCTATCATCAATAATTCGGACATCAAGATTCTTCTCGACCAGACTAAGTTCAAGGACCGATACGAGGATATTGCTGCTATTCTTGGTCTGACAGCCATACAGCGTCAGCAGATATTCACCGTCAATGCCCTTAACAACCACGATAACCGCAACTACTTCAAGGAGGTCTGGATATGTCGTGGTCAGAACTCGGATGTCTATGGGGTCGAGGAACCGCCTGAGTGCTACTGGGCCTACACTACGGAGCGTGCTGAGAAGGAGGCACTGAAGATTTACCTACGTCATTACGGCACGATGCAGGAGGCTATCACCTATATCGAGAGAGACAGGAAGAAGACAGGTATCAAGAAATATCTGGACTTCGCCCGAAAGGTTAATTCACATCAAAAGATTATGGCGCAATGGAAGTGAAGACTTTAAGTATTCAGAAAAGTATGATGACGGAAAAGAGGTATAAGAAACTTCTGATTCTCACGATGATGATGCTGTCTCTTCTTTTGCCGGCTAAGGTTTTGGCAGTGTACCGGGTTGTTACCGACCCGCAGACTACCGCTACGGTTCTTACCAACACTCTTTCCCAAATGGCTATTGAGAGGGAGCATAACAAGCGTCTCGATTCCATAAATGCGAAACAGAAGAAGATTGAACTTTACACCGTCAGCATGGCGACCATGAAGGAGGTCTATAAGCTGACTATGGAGAATATCAAGGGTTTTGGTGAAGAAAGTTGGTATTATACCGAAATCGGAAGATGCGCCTACGACATCATCAAGGATGTGCCGGAAGTTACAAAGGTAGTCAAGGATGCGAAGTGGCATAACCAGCTGCTCTGTCTCGGTGAACTCGCCGGTGTGGTGACCAAGACGCAGAAACTCGTGAATGACTTTGTGAACATCGTCAACAACGGGAAGATCCGGAATCCTCTCGGCGATAACTCCGGTGAGTCTGGTGAGAATGACGGCTATAATCTTCTTGACCGGTATGAGAGGCTTTCCATCGCAAACCGCATCTATACAGATCTTCTTGAACTGAGGTACAAGATTCAGGGAATGATGGCTATGGCCCAGTATGCCACCATGAATGACCTTTTCTTTGCCATTGACCCGGAAGGATGGGCAAATGTCATGGTGATGCAGAATGCCGTGAGCGGTCTGATTGATGACTGGAACAATACAGGCGGTGTGGCTTGGGAGAAGGTGACGATTGACCGGACAAAGCTTGACCCGATTTTTCAGGATATAGTTTCATGGGGAACTTTTGATTAATTGACAACTTTTCAAACTGATGATTATGAAGAAAAATAAGATTGCCAGTTTATCATTCGCTCTTTTCATCAAGAAAGCCTTCTCTACTTCCCTACATAAGAATCATGTGAGGAAAGTTTTTTTCGTTACCCTTTCCCTCGCAATCCTCGGTTCCGGACAAGCAAGCGCTTTTGACTATCCACGGGATTTGCCGACCTTCGAGGCTCTGATGGCTCTCCACAAGCAGGTGAAGAAGGATGAGGACGAAGCACTGAAGAATGTCGCAACAAGCTTCGGTGAGCAGACCATCATAACCAAGGCTTCCAGGAAGTTCAATGATGTCCGGACCACTCTTGACTCCAAGCTTAACAACGCCTATTCGTATGTGATTCTTGCAGCTGCAATTTCAAGTACTGCTACCGGACTTTATTCTCTTACAAAGGAGTATAAGGATTTTACGGTCAACACATACAACACTGTGTTGAAAAAACCTTTTGTCGCATGGTATTACACGGAGGCAAATGTGGCGATAAGCCGTGAGATAAAGCATTGCCAGAAACTTTACGCTTCAATGGCTGCCGCAGGACTGAATGTGATGAAGGCTTCAATGGATGAGAAACTGAATCTGGTGATGGTACTCAAGACGAGCATTGACCGGGCGAGGGCTATTATCGACAATGCCAACCTCTATTGCTATCTGATGACCGAGGGTGCCTGGAAGCCTGATTACATCTGGGAAATCCTTACCTCGGATGTCAAGGATGAGATTGTCGGTATCCTTATCGGACAATGGAACGCCGTGGGTGAGAATCCGGATGATTACTGATATTGCTGATGAAAGTTTATTAACCCCTAAAGAAATAAAATATGAAGAATCCGATCATACACTTTTCAATGCTTCTTCTTTCCCTCTCAGTCCCCTCCCTCTCGATGGCGCAGCAGGTATGGCATGATGACCAGAAGGACAAGCAGTGGCACTCAATGGAGAACGGGCCTTGGGATTTCTCGCCTGACTGGTATTACTATTTCCTCCATAAGAATTATTCGGGAGCGGAGATGTACTGGCAATGGGCAGGTTTCAAGTCCGGCTACCGCGTAAGATTCAAGGAGGAGAACTCCAATGTTAAACGTATCATGCCTGTTCGCATTACAGCGGAGGAAACGCAGCGTCAGAAACTCTCGCAGGCTGAGAAGGAACGCAAGTACGTCGAGGAACTGTGGAAGGAGGAAGTCGCATGTGAGGCTGACCGCACTATCGACCTGATGTATTCCTCTTACAAGGATGATTTCGAGCGCATGGAGAAGTCAATTTCAGAAGGTCTGGTCTTCTGCCAGACCAAGAGTAACGGCAAATTGAAACCTCAGATCGACGAACTCAACCGTGCCTATTCCATCCTCTGTTCCGATATCTCCTATATCCATAAGACCGGTGTGGGATACCAGTTGGAGAACACCAAGCGTCAGAAGGCTTACGAGGAGATAAAGACTAAGATGGGTGATCTTGTCAGACGTACTGCAAGGCTATGTCTGATTGCCCAGACCCATTACTGATATTTCTATTCCATTATTTTCATTACTAACTGCTAAACAGCAATGACACTTTTAAATATACTCTGCACAATGGGGCTTCCGGCCATTGACGAGAGCCTTGCCGGACTTCTGGAGGCAATGAGCGGTGCCAACCCTCCCGGTTTCGGACCCGCTATCTCGATGGCTAAGTCAATCGGCCTTCTGCTTGCCTTGTGCGTCGGTGCCTACGAGAGCTGGATGATGATGCTCGGCAGACGTGGCATGGATGTGATGAAGCTGCTCCGTATCATAGGCATCTCCCTGTGCATAGCCAACAGCGGGACTATCTGTTCTTCCCTTGCCGGCATGACATCTGGATTGGAGTCAAGCGCAATGAGCATGGCTAAGTCAAAGAATAAGGAGGTCGCCGCTTTTGAACTTAAGGTAGCCCAGCGTCAGGCTGATTACCTTGATAAATTACGGGCTGTGCAGGATTCCGTGGCAGCGGCCCAACAGGTTCAGGCTATCGGTGAGGATGCCGTATGGTATGAGGAACTGGTCTATAATGTGGCTCACCTCAGTGACACTATCCGTGATTACGCCCAGCGTGCGGCGGTCGCTGCCGAGACCAAGGTCAGCGAGTGGATCAACGATATTATCCGCTTCATCGGGGAACTGATTTTCCAGATGTCATATTACGGTATGCTTGTCGCCCAGCGCGTGTTTATGGCTATAATGACAATTTTCTGTCCTATCATGTTCGCCCTTTCCCTTGCTCCGCCGTGGAAGTCGGCGTGGAGCCAATGGATATCCAAGTATCTTTCCCTCTCGTTGTGGGGTTTCGTGGTCTATACCATTATGTATTATGTGGATTTTATTCTGCTTTACAATCTTCAGAAAGACCTTGTGGCATACGACCACCTTTTGCAAGGGTCGGTCAACTCTTGGTCACAGATAGGTGCACTTGGTCTGCAGGGCATTGGCTCTAACTGCATGTACGCCATGGGTATGATGGTCGGCGCGTATATTATCCGCTTTGTGCCTGAGGTTTCATCATGGCTGATTCCGGGTGGCGTAAGCAGCAGTGCAGGTTCCACCGCAGGAGCGGCGGCTGTCGGTGCTCTCTCGGCTACAGCCGGAGCAGGTATGACCGCAGGTAGCGCAGTCTATGGAGGTACGACCTCAGTTACCTACGGTCTCAGTGAGATGGGGAAACGTAATCTCAAAGGGGATCACATGGCAAGTACAGTGAAACAGAAATCTCAACAATAATTCTTAAAAAGTTATGCTAATTCAGTCCTTGGCACAGAAGACGCGTCTCGCTATGATCACGGTGCTTGCCTCCATCGGGGGCTGCGCCCTGATCTGCGGGTTCACCGTCTGGAGTTGCCTTGCTAAAATATCGGAGGAACGTCAGCAGATATATGTGCTCGACGGTGACATACCTTTCCTCGCCCAGAGGGCCAAGCTTGAATCCAATTTCATCATGGAGGCACGCGCCCATATTCAGCTTTTCCATCAGTATTTCTTCAATCTCCCGCCCGATAATGACTATATCAAGTGGACTGTCGGAAAGGCCATGTATATGGCTGACGGAACGGCGCTGAAACAGAAACAGGCTATGGATGAGAACGGCTTCTACTCCGATATAATTTCTTCTTCGGCGGTCTGTACGATAATGTGTGACTCGATACACTTTGACGAACATGAGCGCAAGTTCACCTATTACGGCACCCAGCTTATCAAGCGCCGAACCCGTGACCTGAAGCGCTCCATGATTACCACCGGCTTTATCGAGAATGTCCCGAGAACTGAGAATAATCCTCATGGGCTGATGATAACCGGTTGGAGGACTATCGAGAATAAGGACCTTGACTATTAAATCGAAGTGGTATGAAATCTTTGAAGAAGAAATTTCGGGAATCCAAGAGAAAGATCGGAAACGGGGTGGAGTCTCTGTTACGACCGCTGATGTCTAAGGCCGGTGCCCGGCTGAGACTCGCCCCGAGGATAAGGCTTCTAAATTCCCGTGCATCGAAGAATCCCAAGCGCACTTTCGCTATTGTGTTCTCGACTCTCCTTATAATTTTCCTTGCAGACCTTTCACTGACCCTTTTCAATCCGGTGAAACCTGCAGGTCCGAATATTGATATCGCTTCTATCGATACGGTGTTCAACGGGTTTAGGACTATTCAGGAGAATAAGGACATACACCGCAAGACTCTTTCTGATATGGCCCTTTCAGGTAATGTGATACGGCACCAACTCGATTCCCTTATCGCCCTTCCGGTCAAAACAAGGGCTGATTCAATCCAGATCCGGATGAATTATTTAAAGCTCGAAAGGATTGTGAAAACTTTGAAGAATAGTGAGTAAGAATCCTAATATCTCTTTGAAAAATTGACAACAAATCAAATTCATTTATAACAGTTATGGTAAAGATAAACTTTAAACAACCGAAGTACATCTTCCCTCTGGTTATCTTTGTCCCTCTCTGTGCGCTGATATATTTCGTGATGCAGACGTTCGGTGCAGGTGGTGAGGAGAAACAGAAAGTGGCAACTGACCGTATCAACACGGAGCTTCCGGAGGCTAACGCTCAGGAGGCTGGAAGCAAGATGTATGAGATGTCCCGGCGCTTCGGCGATGATGACGCATTTACGGCAGTCGGAGGTCTGGGTGAGGAACAGGAGGAAACGGAAACCCTGGACCACGGTTATTCCGAGGAGGAACTTGACCGCATCGATGCAGCCGAGGCTGAACGCCTCCGTCAGCAGCGTGAGCTTGAGGAACTGGAACGCTCCCTTGCTGAGTCGCGCAAGCATATCAATTCTTATGCCTACGGTGATGATTCCCGTTCAGGGGGTTCTTCTTCCGGTTATTCGGGAAGCCGTGGTTCCGGATATTCTTCGGGTGATGATTTCGCTTCCGAACTTGAACAGATACAGATGCGGAGTTACGAACGGCAGAAGGCTATCGAAGCCGGACTTGGTTTCAACACCAATGCCGAGGCTGAGACGGAGAGACAACAGAAACTCCGTGCCGATTCCATCGCCAAGGCAAAGAAAGAGGAAAAGGAACGTAACCGTCCTAAGTTGGTGATAAAATCCAATGACACAAATTCGGAGAAGTTCAACACGGTCGGGAGCGAGTTTGAACAGGCTGACGCTTCCCTTATCCGTGCGATGATCGACAAGACCACAAAGGCGCATGAGGGAACACGTCTCCGTTTCAAGCTTCTCGATGATGTGATTGTCAACGGTACAAGATTGAAGAAAGGCACATATCTGTATGGCACCGTAACAGGTTTCGGTCAGCAGCGTGTTCGGGCCAATGTTACCAGTATTCTTATCGGTGGCAAGTTCATCAATGTGAACCTGTCGGTCTTCGACAATGACGGCATGGAGGGCTTCTATGTCCCTGAATCTGCTTTCCGCGATTTTATGAAGGAAGCCGGTGCTTCTACCGTTCAGCAGAACATCAGTTTTGAGTCAGAAAGCGGTTACGGAGGTGGCATATCCGGAGAGTCCATCGCTCTTCAGGCATTGCAGAATCTATATAATTCCGCCACTTCAGCTGTCTCTGCCAATATCCGTAAGAACAAGGCGAAAATCAAGTATAACACAGTCGTTTACCTTATCAATTCAGATGAGGCAAGATAATTGGATAAATTGGTAATCTTTATTATTAATAATATTTACATTCAGTAATTATTGTTATCAGTAACATTGATTATTGGTAGTAAGGTTTATCGGTAATAATTTCTACAAGAAATATTCCAAGCAAATAATCAAGACATATATGAAACCCAAATTCTTTATTGCGGCTTTGGCTCTTCTTTCCGGGGTCGCGGTTACTTCGGCCAAGAGCCGTATCATCGTCAACAGTGAGGTGACCACTCACATCGTCATGCCGGAGAATATCAAGATGGTGGATATTTCCACTACCAAGATTGCCGGCAACCAGTGCAATGACAATATCGTGCGCATAAAGCCTTTTATCGAGGGGCAGGATGATCCGGATCCTGACAACCGTCCGGCGCAATACCGCGACAATGAGCTTATCGGCACCCTTACCCTTATCGGTGAACGCCACATCGCCCAGTATGATATCATCTATTCCTCCCGTCCTGCTTCGGCTGAGTCCGTGCTCTATGTGCCTTACTCCGATCTGGAGTCTTACGTCAATCCTGACGTGACCATGCCGGAGGCTGAGATGGCACGTTACGCTTGGGCTGTCTATGGGAGCGGTCGGAAGTACAACCAGATTGTCTCCAAGAAACATGGCATGAAGGCGGTGATCAACAATATCTATTCCATCGGGGATTTCTTTTTCATTGACTATTCCCTGGAGAATAAGACGAAGATTCCTTACGATATAGAGGAACTGCGTGTGAAGCTTGCTGACAAGAAGGAGGTCAAGGCTACAAATTCTCAGACCGTGGAACTGACACCGGTCTTTTCGCTCAACACAGCGAAGAAGTTCAGGAAGCACTACCGCAATGTGCTTGTGCTCCCGAAGCTGACCTTCCCTGACGAGAAGGTGCTGACTCTGGAGATTTCTGAGAATCAGATCAGCGGTCGTGTTATCTCCATGACCATCCACTATGAGGATATCCTCAATGCTGACGGCTTTGACGCCGACATCCTCAATAAGATACCTTGGAATTATAACCATACCAAACATTTATACGAGTCAAGATGAAAGGGTTGAAGAATATATTGCAGAAAGCAAAGGGTCTTGTGGTAAAGACTCTGCTTGTGGGAGTAGTTTGCGTTTGTTCATTCGTGAGCGCAAAAGCGGAGAACCGTTTCACGGTCAATGCCGGTTTTCTTTTCCCTGCCACGCTGGATGCCACCGTGGGGTATGAGTATGGTTTCTCTTATGGCCGAGCCTTTGAGTTGTTCGGCGAACTTGGCAATCATCGCAAGGTTGGCGATGGTCAGTTTTGGAAGGGTTATTTCTGGGACGGAGGTCTTCTCTACAAGCATCAGCTGAAGAGATTCAAGAACGGTAAGTTCTCTTTCCGTGCTGGCCCTGTGTTGGGTGCCGTCCAGAAAGATTTCTTCCTCGGTCTTGAGGCCGGTTTCGAGTATGATTATGTGTTTCCTTCCGGCATTGAGTTCTCGGTGATTCAGAAGAACAATGTGTGTTTCCTTCATGGCGACCTTTTCCGGAATGGTCTGATGGTCGGTCTTAAAATCCCTTTCTGAGATGAGTGTTGAGGAGACCAAGGAACAGCAGATGATGTATAACTACTTCCGTAGCTGCATCTACATATTCCTTATAATTGAGATTGTGATGAATTTGCCCATCACGGCTGACAATCGTATCACGGCATTCATCCTCGATCTGCTTGCACGCTTCAAGGTTTTCAATTCCGTGGCGAGCTGCAAGGTTGCGGAACTTATCTGCATCTGTATAGTTGCAATCGGCACCAAGGCTAAGAAGGCTTTGAAGTTCAATGTTAAGACAATGGTGATCTACCCGGTCCTGACCGGTATCACCCTTGTCGGACTCTGTTTCATTTTCCATCATGGCGAATGGGGAATGTCGATGTTCGGCTTTCCTGCAAGCCGGGTGCTATATGCTTTCTGTTCGGTGATCGGAACTATGCTGGTTCATCAGGGTCTTGACGGAATAGCGAAGTATTACAATATGAAAGTCGGCGAGGACCGCTTCAATTTTGAGAACGAATCTTTTGAACAGTCGCGTCAGGAGGTCAAGACTCCCTATTCGGTGAATATCCCGATGATTTTCTATTGGAAGAAGCGTATGCACAACGGTTTTATCAACATTATCAATCCGTTCCGGGGAACTATTGTTTTGGGTACGCCGGGGTCGGGTAAGTCTTTCGGTATAATCGATCCTTTTATTCGTCAGCACGCGGAGAAGGGTTTTGCGATGATGGTTTATGATTATAAGTTCGTGTGACGAGAAAGTCATGTAGATGGCTGTTTAACTGAGCATTACTCTGATTAAACCTATTGTTTCGTCAATAGTAGCCTAAGGGCAGGTGCGGTAGAAACTGTGCTAAGCTGCCCCGACAAGGTAACCCTCCCAAAAGGGGAAGAATGAACCGTGAGGGGATTTCAACGACTGCAAGCGTTATGCGGTCTGGGGGCTTGGCTCAATGGTATGGTTAGCGAAAGCGAACTGTCATTTAAAGGTCGTTAAGTCGAACAAGCCAAACAACGCTGATAGGCTTGAACCAAAAGGTAAAGCGGTGGGACATTCTTGTGAATTTTGAGAATGCACGAACATCAGAACCGCCGGCTGAGAGACAGAACCTAACCCATTGGTTTGGCATCTACATGAAACTCGGTAAGCCTGTATATCTCCCCATAGGGGTAAGCTGACCGCGAGGAATGCTGAATGGTATGCAGGTATGAGAATGTGGAAAAAGCGAATGCCGTTCTGTAATGGAGCGGATATGGATTGAGTCGATGCTATGCATAGCATTGACAATATTATCCGGCACGAAAGTGAGCAGACTTCCACGCGGTAATTCTTTTACAAGATAACTTAAAGAACTTCTTAAAGAAGGAAAGCAAATGAACGGAAATAGAAATATAAAGTGTGCGCCTTCTGACCGAAACCAAGACTGGACCAGCATAGACTGGGATAAGGCTGAAGGAGCGGTCAAGAAGCTTCAGGCGCGTATTGTAAAAGCTCAAAAAGAAGGTAAGCATGGCAAGGTTAAATCTTTGCAATGGACGCTTACCCACTCGTTCTATGCCAAGGCATTGGCGGTAAGACGAGTGACCTCGAATAGTGGCTCTAAGACCTCAGGGGTCGACAAAGTCCTTTGGTCTTCTCCTGAACTAAAGTTCAAGGCCATTTTCACACTTAGGAGAAGAGGCTACAAGCCACTTCCGTTAAAGAGAGTAAACATCAAGAAGAGTAACGGCAAACTCCGCCCCTTGGGTATTCCAACAATGAAAGACCGTGCAATGCAGGCTTTGCATCTTATGGCACTTGACCCAGTGGCAGAAACTACCTCGGACAAATTTTCCTTTGGGTTCAGGAAAAACCGCTGTTGCGCTGATGCAATGATTCGGTGCCACACCTTGCTGTCTCGTTCATACTCACCCGAATGGGTGTTAGAGGGAGATATAAAGGGTTGCTTCGACCATATAAGCCACGAG